>NZ_JBFTNH010000021.1:0-106402 GCF_056397385.1 Pseudomonas sp. 05N36
CTGGCCATGCAGGTGGAAGCTATGTTTGCCAATGTCGATACCGAGAAGCGTCATCGTGTTCATGAGAGATCCTCCGCCGAAAACGAGAAAAGCCCTGCAAGCGTAAACCTGCAGGGCTTCTCGGTCAGGCTGACCATCTCATTAAACCCCGGATAACCGGGGTTTCTTCAAGAGGTCAGTGGCGTTCAGCCAAGGCCGTCTCAGCCTTTATAGGCAGCAACCGACTTGGTGATCGCGGCGCGAGCGGCATCTGCGCCGTCCCAGCCTTCGATCTTCACCCATTTGCCTTTTTCGAGATCTTTGTAGTTCGCAAAGAAGTGCTCGATCTGCTGAATCAGCAGCGCTGGCAGGTCGGTGTATTCCTTCACGTCGACGTACAGCTGGGACAGCTTGTCGTGTGGAACAGCGATGACTTTGGCATCGCCGCCGCCGTCGTCGGTCATGTTCAGGATGCCGACTGGACGCGCGCGGATCACCGAGCCTGGAGCAACCGGGTAAGGGGTCACGACCAGCACGTCGAGGGGATCACCGTCGTCTGCCAGGGTGTTCGGGATGTAACCGTAGTTGGCCGGGTAGAACATTGGGGTGGCCATGAAACGGTCAACGAACAGGCAATCGCTGTCTTTGTCGATTTCGTATTTGATCGGCGCGTGGTTGGCCGGAATCTCGATCGCGACGTAGATGTCGTTCGGCAGGTCTTTGCCAGCCGGAATCTTGCTGTAGCTCATTGGGCGGTGCCCCCGTAAGTGGCCAAATGACTTGGCCGGATTGACCAAAAAGTGGCGGCGATTATAGGCATATTCCGTCGCCTGCGCCACGTACCAGAGGTCGTATAGACCCAGGCAGGAAGCTAGTCGTGTGCCTGATAGCCCGGATGGGTGGCTTGCAGTTGCTCAAGCCTGGCCAGCGGGTCCTGGCGGTAAAACAGCTGCAGTTGCTGATAGACCTGTGGATAAGTGGCGTGCAACAGATCCGGGGCGCTGAAGAAGTATTCGCTGGTGACGGCGAAGAACTCGGCCGGGTTTTCCGCCGCATAAGGGTCGATGGCGGTGTTGGCGTGCGGATGGCGATCCAGTTGGCGATTAAGGTCGTCGTAGGCCTGTTGCATGACTTTCGCCCACTCACTGACGCGCATGTCGCTGTGCAGCGGCGGCAAGCCGTTGGCATTGCCGTTGAGCATGTCGAGTTTGTGCGCCAGTTCGTGGATCACCAGGTTGTAGCCTTCCCAGCCCCCGCTGGCCATCACGCCCGGCCAGGCCAGAATGATCGGCCCCTGTTGCCAGGCTTCGCCGCTGTGCTCGCCGTTCCATTCATGCTCGACGCCGCTGGCATCGCGATGGCGCTGCGGGCTGAGGAAGTCGTCGGGATAGAGCACGATTTCGTGGAAACCCTGATACCAGTTCAAATCGCCCAGGTGCAGCAGCGGCAATTGCGCCTGCGCGGCAAGCAGCAGGCGCTGCTCCTGGTGCAGTTCGACGCCGGGCAGGCAGGTCAGGTGTTTTTCTTGCAGAAAGAGCACGGCGGCTTCGCGCAGCCAGTGGTCTTCGGCCTCGCTGAGGCCGTCGAGAAAACTCAGGTGTTGGCGCACCCGCTGCCAGGTTTCATCGGCAACGGGGTGCTTGGTCAGCGTACGCCGGCGGCGCCAGGCGTTGAGGAACCACATGGACGCTCAGCGCGACGCGGCTTTGGAGCTCGCGTTGGCCAGGCGGTTGCGGATCACGCCAATGATCATCGGCACCAGCGACAGCAGGATGATGCCCACGACCAGCAACGACAGGTTCTTCTTGATGAACGGCACGTTACCGAAGAAATAACCCAGGGTCACCAGGCCGCCGACCCAGAGGACGGTGCCGAACACGCTGAAGGCGAAGAAACGCGGGTAAGGCATTTTGCCGACGCCGGCGACGAACGGTGCGAAGGTCCGGATGATCGGCAGGAAGCGCGCCAGGGTCACGGTCTTGCCGCCATGCTTGTCGTAGAAGTCATGGGTTTGCTGCAGGTAATCGCGACGGAAGATCTTCGAATTCGGATTGCTGAACAACTTTTCACCGGCTGTTCGCCCGACTAGGTAGTTGGTGCTGTCACCGAGAATCGCCGCCAGCATCAACAAGCCGCCCAGCAGTACCGGGTCCATGCCGCCACCGGCCGCTACCGCGCCGGCGATGAACAACAACGAATCGCCCGGCAGGAATGGCATCACCACCAGGCCGGTTTCGCAGAAAATCACCATGAACAGGATGGCGTAGATCCATGGCCCGTAGTTGGTCACCAGCAAATCGAGGTAGACATCGAGATGCAGGATTAGGTCGATCGGGTTGAAATCCATGGTGGGCACCTGTGGTAACGACCCGACTCAGCAGGCCTGTGCGAATATTTTGGAAAATGGGCTACAGGGCTGTGGAGTTTTTCTTACAGCCCGTGAGGTTCGTGATTATACGGACTGAAAGGTGAAAAGCGTGTCGAGTTTGTAGCGAGGGATTTCCAAGTCGGATCGGTGGTTCGGTACTGAACTTTGTGGGAGCGAGCCTGCTCGCGATAGCATCGACTCGGTATGACTGACACACCGAGGCGTCTGAATCGCGAGCAGGCTCGCCCACAGAGTCTGGCTCAGAGTTCTTCGCTGATCGGCAAGACGTAGTTCTTGAACTCGGTGTCTTCGCGAAACCCGATGGATTCGTAGGTTTTCTGCGCAATTTTGTTGTCGCTGCTGGTGGACACGCGCATGCGCACAGCCTGGGTTTCCTTGGCCATTTTCTTTGCGGTGCGCATCAGGTTGTCGGCAACCAGTTGGCGGCGGGCGTCTTCGGCGACGTAGATGTCGTTGAGGATCCACACGCGCTTGAGCGACAGGGACGAAAAGCTTGGGTACAGCTGGCAAAACCCCAGCAGTTTGTTGTCGTCATCATCGGGCAGGGCCAGATAAATCACCGACTCCTTGCGCCGCAGGCGCTTTTCCAGAAAGGCCCGGGACGAGTCTGGATAAGGCAGCGAGCCATAAAACTCGCGGTATTTGACGAACAACGGTGTCAGAAGGTCCAGGTGCTCGAGGGTTGCTTGAGTAATCCGCATGCTAGGCCTCAACTTTCAAGTAGATAGGGCGGCAGTTTCCAGTGGATACGACGGCAATCGGTTCACTACTCGGGCAGCCGTTCGTCGACTCTGCCTGAAAGCGGATCAAAAACGCAATTCGAATACGGGTCAGGCATCCGGCAGGCTCAGTAGGAAATTTCCTTTCATATCAGCGTCATCTTTCGACCCAATAGTCTGGACCTGGGCTTCGTCTTTCAGGTTAACCCCCGACAACTGCCGTCGACAGGCTTCACGCATCAGGTACAGCAAACGGTGTGCCGCCATGCCATAGCTCAAACCTTCAAGGCGGACGTTGGAAATACAGTTGCGATAGGCGTCCGTCAGGCCGACCTTTGGATTGTAGGTGAAATACAAGCCCAAGCTGTCTGGCGAGCTGAGTCCAGGGCGTTCGCCGATCAGGATCACGACCATTTTTGCGCCGAGCAATTCGCCGATTTCGTCAGCCACGGCGACGCGACCCTGTTCCACCAGAATCACCGGCGACAATGACCAGCTTTCGGCGTGAGTCTGTTCTTCCATGCGTGTCAGAAACGGCAAGGTGTGCCGGTGCACTGCCAGCGCCGACAGGCCGTCGGCCACGACGATCGCCAGATCAACGCCGCCCGGGTTGGCCAGCGCGTGTTCGCGCAGTTTTTGCGCGGACTCATCACTCAACTTGCGCCCCAGGTCCGGCCGTTGCAGATAACTGTGGCGATCGCTGGCGGCGCTGTGCAGCAGCAGACTGTCGCGTCCGCGCTCGGCCAGTTGCTGGCTGAGCCCGGCATGGTCGAAGGGCAGGTGCACGGCATCGCGCGCCTCGGCGTGGGCGTACTGGAAATCCAGTTGCGCGCTGGTCGGCATGCTGGTGCCGGTACGACCCAGGGCGATGCGTGCCGGAGTCAGGCGGCGCAGTCCCAGCCAGGGGTTTTGCGGGTCGACAGTTGGTTTATCCATCAGCAGATCACTCATCCCAGTTGCGCCATGGCCTGGCGGAAGGCCGGCGGCAGGTTGTTGCCGAAGTGCACCTTGCCGTCACCTTGGGTGAAGATGCCCATATGTGCCAGCCACCGCTCAAACTCGGGTGCCGGTTTCAGACCCAGGGTCTGGCGCGCGTAGAGCGCGTCGTGGAACGACGTGGTCTGGTAGTTGAGCATGATGTCGTCGGAACCGGGGATGCCCATGATGAAGTTGATCCCGGCCACGCCGAGCAGCGTCAGCAGGGTGTCCATGTCGTCCTGATCGGCTTCGGCGTGGTTGGTGTAGCAGATGTCGCAACCCATCGGCACACCGAGCAACTTGCCGCAGAAGTGGTCTTCGAGGCCCGCGCGGATGATCTGTTTGCCGTTGTAGAGGTATTCCGGGCCGATGAAGCCGACCACGGTGTTCACCAGAAACGGCTTGAAGTGCCGTGCCACGGCGTAGGCGCGGGTTTCGCAGGTCTGTTGGTCGATGCCGTGATGGGCGTTGGCCGACAGCGCGCTGCCCTGGCCGGTTTCGAAATACATCAGGTTTTGCCCCAAGGTGCCGCGATTGAGGCTCAAACCTGCTTCATACCCTTCCTGCAGCACGCTCAGGCTGATGCCGAAACTGGCGTTGGCCGCTTCGGTGCCGGCGATCGACTGGAACACCAGGTCCAGCGGCACGCCACGGTTGATCGCTTCGATGGAGGTGGTGACGTGGGTCAGCACGCAGGCTTGGGTCGGGATTTCGTAGCGCTGGATGACCGCATCGAGCATTTCCAGCATGGCGCAGATCGAGGCGATGCTGTCGGTGGCCGGGTTGATGCCGATCATCGCGTCGCCGTTGCCGTAGAGCAGGCCGTCGAGAATGCTCGCGGCAATCCCGGCGGGTTCGTCGGTAGGGTGGTTGGGTTGCAGGCGGGTCGACAGGCGCCCGCGCAGGCCCATGGTGCCGCGAAACTGAGTCACCACGCGGATCTTCTGCGCCACCAGCACCAGATCCTGCACGCGCATGATCTTCGACACGGCAGCGGCCATTTCCGGGGTCAGGCCAGGGGCCAGCGCCCGCAGGCTCTGCTCGTCGGCCGCATCGCTGAGCAGCCAGTCGCGAAAACCGCCGACGGTCAGGTGGCTGACGGTCGAAAAGGCGCGGGCATCGTGGGTGTCGATGATCAGCCGGGTGACTTCATCGGATTCGTAGGGGATCAGTACTTCTTGCAGGAAATGCTTGAGCGGGATGTCAGCCAAGGTCATTTGCGCGGCGACCCGCTCGCCATCGTTCAGGGCGGCGACGCCGGCCAGAAAGTCCCCGGAGCGTGCCGGGCTGGCCTTGGCCATGACTTCCTTGAGGCCATCGAAACGGTAGGTCCGGGCGCCGACGGTATGGGCAAATGCAGCCATGAGCGGTGTCCTCTTGATGTGTACACGTCTTGATAACACTGACCATTCCCTGTGGGAGCGAGCCTGCTCGCGATAGCGGTGTGTCATTCAGCGCATGTGCCGGATGTCAGACCGCTATCGCGAGCAGGCTCGCTCCCACACTGGATCTCAGTGCACTTCAAAAATGCAGGCGCCGGGAAAACTGCCCGGCGCCGGTGCAACTCAGATACCCGTAAGCATCGCGTCCGCCGGGGCGTCGAAGCGCTGTTTGGCGGTCAACTGGAAGTAGATGAAGCCTGCGACCATGAAACCGAGGAAAATCATTCCGATCAAGGTGTTGAACCAGGCCATCGCCACCAGGCAGACCACCGCCAGGAACAGCGCAATCCCCGGCACGATCGGATAACCCGGGGCGCGGAAGGTACGTTCCAGCAATGGCTCGGTTTTGCGCAGTTTGAACAGGCTGAGCATGCTGATGATGTACATCACGATGGCGCCGAACACCGACATGGTGATCATCGCGGCGGTCAGGGTCATGCCTTGCAGGTTGACCAGCCCGTCGCTGTAGATCGCCGCGATGCCGATCACGCCACCAGCCAGAATCGCCCGATGCGGGGTCTGGAAACGCGAGAGCTTGGCCAGGCCGCGGGGCAGGTAGCCGGCGCGAGCGAGGGCGAAGAACTGGCGCGAGTAGCCGAGGATGATCCCGTGGAAGCTCGCCACCAGACCGAACAAACCGATCCACACCAGCATGTGCATCCAGCTGGAGTTGTTGCCGACCACGGCTTTCATGGCCTGAGGCAGTGGATCGTTGATGTTCGCCAGTTGGCGCCAGTCGCCCACACCGCCGGCCATCACCATCACGCCGATCGCCAGGAACACCAGGGTCAGGATGCCGCTGACGTAGGCCCGTGGAATGGTGCGTTTCGGGTCCTTGGCTTCTTCGGCAGCCATGGCCGCGCCTTCGATGGCAAGGAAGAACCAGATCGCGAAGGGGATCGCCGCAAAAATGCCGGGGATCGAGGCGACCGTGAACTCATTGGAGCCGGACCAGCCGTTGAGCACGAAATTGCTGAAGCTGAAGCCCGGTGCAACCACGCCCATGAACACCAGCAGTTCGGCTACCGCCAGAACGGTCACCACCAGCTCGAAGGTCGCGGCAATGCTGACGCCGAGGATGTTCAGGCCCATGAACACGAAGTAGGCGCCGACCGCGGCGATTTTCGGGTCYAGATCCGGGTATTGCACGTTCAGGTAGGCGCCGATGGCCATCGCAATGGCCGGTGGCGCGAAGACGAACTCGATCAGCGTGGCGATCCCGGCGATCAAGCCGCCTTTTTCACCAAACGCCCGTCGGCTGTAGGCAAATGGCCCGCCAGCGTGGGGAATCGCGGTGGTGAGTTCGGTGAAACTGAAGATGAAGCAGGTGTACATCGTCGCCACCATCAACGCGGTGACGAGGAACCCCAGGGTGCCTGCGGTGCCCCAGCCATAACTCCAGCCGAAGTATTCGCCGGAAATCACCAGGCCGACGGCAATGCCCCATAGGTGCAAGGTGCCGAGTGTGGGTTTGAGCGTTGTTGAAGAAGTCATAAGTCCTCTCTGTTTTTTATTGTTCGATCTGTTGGACTTTCGGGTGTGGCGGTTTGGGTGGATCGACGCTGTTCACGCAGCGGTTAATCTGTCGAGCGGGCACGCAAAGCCCGTGCCAGAGCGGCAGGGCGATGTTCGGTGTGTCAGTTAAGGCGCCTTCGCGAGCAAGCCCGCTCCCACATGAGTTCTATGAACGCCGGAGAACCACTGTGGGAGCGAGCCTGCTCGCGATAGCCATTTGCAGGGCGACACAGGAATACCTGTGCCGCCCCCGGTTTTTAGAAGAAGCCCAACGGATTGATGTCGTAGCTCACCAGCAGGTTTTTGGTTTGCTGGTAGTGATCGAGCATCATTTTGTGGGTTTCACGACCAACGCCGGACTTCTTGTAACCGCCGAACGCAGCGTGAGCCGGGTACAGGTGGTAGCAGTTGGTCCAGACGCGACCGGCCTTGATCGCCCGGCCCATGCGGTAGGCGCGGTTGATGTCGCGGGTCCAGAGGCCGGCGCCGAGGCCGAACTCGGTGTCGTTGGCAATCGCCAGGGCTTCGGCTTCGTCCTTGAAGGTGGTGATGCTCACCACTGGGCCGAAGATTTCTTCCTGGAACACGCGCATTTTGTTGGTGCCCTTGAGCAGGGTCGGCTGGATGTAATAGCCGGTCGCCAGGTTGCCCTCGAGTTTTTCCACCTTGCCGCCGGTCAGCAACTCGGCACCTTCGCCTTTAGCGATTTCCAGGTACGAAAGGATCTTGTCGAATTGCTGCTCGGACGCCTGGGCGCCGACCATGGTGTCGGTGTCCAGCGGGTCGCCACGTTTGATTTGCAGGACCTTCTTCATCACCACTTTCATGAAGTCGTCGTAGATCGACTCTTGCACCAGTGCGCGGGACGGGCAGGTGCAGACTTCGCCCTGGTTGAAGAACGCCAGCACCAGACCTTCGGCGGCTTTCTCGATGAAGGTCGATTCAGCCTGCATGATGTCTTCGAAGAAGATGTTCGGCGATTTGCCGCCCAGTTCCACGGTGGACGGAATGATGTTTTCGGCAGCGCATTTCATGATGTGCGAGCCGACCGGCGTCGAGCCGGTAAAGGCAATTTTGGCAATGCGTTTGCTGGTGGCCAGGGCTTCACCGGCTTCTTTGCCGAAACCTTGCACGACGTTCAGCACGCCAGGCGGCAGCAGGTCGCCGATCAGCTCCAGCAGCACGGTAATGCCCAGCGGGGTTTGCTCGGCGGGCTTGAGCACCACGCAGTTGCCGGCGGCCAGTGCCGGGGCAAGTTTCCAGGCGGCCATCAGGATCGGGAAGTTCCACGGGATGATCTGCCCGACCACGCCCAGCGGTTCGTGAATGTGATAGGCCACGGTGTTGCCGTCGATTTCCGCGGCACTGCCTTCCTGAGCACGCAGGCAACCGGCGAAGTAGCGGAAGTGGTCAGCGGCCAGCGGGATGTCGGCGTTGAGGGTTTCACGTACGGCTTTGCCGTTGTCCCAGCTTTCGGTGATTGCCAGGACTTCGAGGTTTTGCTCGATGCGGTCGGCGATTTTCAGCAGCACCAGCGAGCGCGCCTGAGCAGAAGTGCTGCCCCAGGCATCGGCGGCTGCATGGGCAGCGTCCAGGGCTTTTTCGATGTCTTCGGCCGTGGAGCGGGGGAATTCGGCAATCGGTTGGCCGTTGACCGGGGAGGTATTGGTGAAGTACTGACCTTTGACAGGCGCGACGAATTCGCCGCCGATGTAGTTGCCGTATTTACTCTTGAACGAAACGATAGCGCCTTCAGTACCTGGGTGAGCGTAACGCATGGTGAGTATCTCCTTGGCTTTTGTGCTTATAAGGGAGTACGCGCAATAAGCGCTTGAGAAGCGTAGAGCAAAGGTCGGGCCAGTGCTTTGCAGGTCAGGTAAATCAAGGGCTTACGGTTTTTTTGAGAGGGTGGTGATACAGGACGTGTGACAGATGCGGTACGGCGCCTGTGACAGTTTGTACCGCTTGTGGCACAGCCTGTGACCGGGTGGTCTTGCCAGCATTGCAAAGCAATCGAGGCAGGAGGATGCTGGGCGCCACAAGGTGGTGACAGTCCTTCATTGGGCCCAGCACAGTGTTCGGAGAGAATAATAAAAAATGCACAGCAACCATTTGAGTCGCCATGCCCAGCAAGTCTTGACCGTGACCCAAGGCAAATCCCATTTGCACGGTCCGGGTAGCGATCCGTCCATCGCCCGTTCCTGGCTGCGTTGTCTTGAGGATTATCACCTCGACCCGGCCCTGACGATGGCGCCGACGGTGCTTGAACACGGTCGTGTGCTGGAGAGTCGCGAGCGCTTGCAGCAAGTCCTGCAGATTGCCGGCGGTGAAATGACCAGCCTGCATCAACAACTTTCCGGTGCCGGTCACGCCGTGCTGTTGACCGACGCCCGCGGGGTGATCCTCAACTGTGTCACCGCACCTGCCGAACGGAAGATTTTCGAGCGCGCAGGCCTGTGGCTCGGTGCCGACTGGAGCGAAGCTTGCGAAGGCACCAATGGCATCGGCACCTGCCTGGTGGAGCGGCAGTCGCTGACCATTCACCAGGATGAGCATTTTCGGGGACGTCATACAGGACTGACCTGTTCGGCGAGCCCGGTGTTCGACCCGCATGGCGAACTGCTGGCGGTGCTCGACGTTTCGTCGGCGCGCCACGATGTCTCGCGTCAGAGCCAGTTCCACACCATGGCGCTGGTCAACCTCTCGGCGAAGATGATCGAGAGCTGCTACTTCCTGCGTTACTTCGACAATCAATGGCTGCTGCGCTTTCACTTGCAGGCCGAGTCGGTCGGGCTGTTCAGCGAAGGGTTGCTGGCGTTCGACGGCGAAGGGCGGATCAGCGCGGTCAATCAGAGCGCGTTGAACCTGCTGGGGCATATTCGTGGCGGGTTGCTGGGTCAACCGGTCGAGGCGTTTTTCGATTGCTCGCTGGACGAACTGCTGGGGCGTGCGAGCGTCAATGCCAGCGCCAGTTGGCCACTGCGCACCCGCGACGGGCGGGTGCTGTTTGCGCTGCTGCGCGGCCAGCCCCGCAGCATCCCGACCCCGGTGCTGCAACCGCCGCTCATTGCCGAGCGTCCGGTTCTTACGGGCATTTGCCTGGGAGATGAAGGGCTGCAGGCTGATTTTCGTAAAGCCTTGCGGGTCTTCGAACGTGATGTGCCACTGCTGATCAACGGTGAAACCGGCTCAGGTAAAGAAGCCTTCGCGAAGGCCGTGCACCAGGCCAGTCAGCGCGCCGACAAAGCCTTCGTCGCGCTCAACTGTGCGGCGATCCCGGAAAGCCTGATCGAGAGCGAACTGTTCGGCTATCGCGGCGGCAGTTTCACCGGTGCGCGAAAAGAAGGCATGCGCGGCAAGTTGCAGCAGGCCGATGGCGGCACACTGTTCCTCGACGAAATCGGTGACATGCCGCTGGCACTGCAAACCCGACTATTAAGGGTGCTGGAAGATCGGCAGGTGGTGCCGATCGGCGGCGAGCCGCTGCCGGTCAACGTGCGGATCATCAGCGCCACTCACCGGAATTTGCTCGAGCGGGTACAGGACGGTAGTTTCCGCGAAGATTTGTATTACCGCCTCAATGGCCTGGAAATCGCTTTGCCGGCGTTGCGCGAACGCAGCGACAAATCCCAGTTGCTGGACTTTTTGCTGGCTGAAGAGTCGGGCGGGGAGGCGGTGCTGATTGACGCTGCGGCGCGACAGGCGCTGCTCGACTACGCCTGGCCGGGTAACGTGCGGCAATTGCGCAATGTGCTGCGGACCCTGGCGGCATTATGCGATGACGGGCGGATCGGGGTTGGGGATTTGCCGGCGATTATTCGCCAGGCCCGACCGGCTCCAGTGTTGGCGCAGCTGGAAGAGGTGTCCGAATATCCGCTGGACGATGCCGAACGCCTGGCGTTGCTCAATGCGCTGGAGCAGCAGCGTTGGCACATGACCCATACGGCTGAACAGCTGGGAGTCAGCCGCAACACCCTCTATAGAAAACTGCGCAAGCACGGAATAGCCCGTTAAACCGCACGGAGCACACTTTTGTGGCGAGGGAGCTTGCTCCCGCTGGGGCGCGRAGCGGCCCTAAAAATGGGACTGCTACGCAGTCCAGCGGGAGCAAGCTCCCTCGCCACAGTGGTCGTGGTCATCTCACTAAAGAGTGCGATTTTCCCCTCCCTACGCTAACCTGCCTCGATGTTTTACGAGGTTGACTATGCACATTCATATTCTGGGTATTTGCGGCACTTTCATGGGTTCGATGGCAGTCCTGGCCAAAGAGCTGGGCCATCATGTGACGGGCTCCGATGCCAACGTCTACCCGCCGATGAGCACTCAGCTGCAGGCGCAGGGCATCGAGCTGACGCAAGGCTATGATCCCGCCCAACTCGATCCGGCCCCGGATCTGGTGGTGATCGGCAATGCGATGTCGCGCGGCAACCCGGCGGTCGAATACGTCTTGAACAAAGGCCTGCCGTACGTCTCCGGTCCGCAATGGCTGGCCGACCACGTGCTGCAAGGTCGCTGGGTGCTGGCGGTTGCCGGCACTCACGGCAAGACCACCACCAGCAGCATGCTCGCCTGGGTGTTGGAACACGCCGGCATGAGCCCGGGCTTTTTGATTGGTGGCGTGCCGCAGAACTTCTCGGTATCGGCGCGTCTGGGTGACACGCCATTCTTCGTGATCGAAGCCGATGAATACGACAGCGCCTTCTTTGACAAGCGTTCGAAATTCGTTCACTACCGTCCGCGTACCGCGATCCTCAATAACCTTGAGTTCGATCACGCCGACATCTTCCCCGATCTGCCGGCCATCGAACGACAGTTCCACCACTTGGTGCGGACCATCCCGAGCGAAGGCCTGGTGATCCACCCGACCACCGAACCTGCGTTGCAGCGCGTGATCGAAATGGGTTGCTGGACCCCGGTGCAAACCACCGGCGCAGGCGGGCAGTGGCAGGTCAAGTTGCTCAGCGAAGACGGCTCGAAGTTTGAAGTGATGTTCGAAGGCGTCGCCCAAGGCGTGGTTGAGTGGGACATGACCGGCCAGCACAACGTTGCCAATGCCTTGGCGACTCTGGCGGCCGCACGGCATGTGGGCGTGGTGCCGAGTATGGGCATCGCCGCGTTGAGCGCGTTCAAGAGCGTCAAGCGCCGTATGGAAAAAGTCGCTGAAGTTCACGGCGTCACCATCTACGACGACTTCGCTCACCATCCGACCGCCATTGCGACCACCCTCGACGGTCTGCGCAAACGCATCGGCGACGCCCCGTTGATCGCGATTATCGAACCGCGTTCCAACTCGATGAAGCTCGGTGCGCACCGTGACGGTTTGCCGGAAAGCGTGGTCGATGCCGATCAGGTGATCTGGTATGCACCGGCCAACCTCGGCTGGGACTTGCCCGCCGTTGCTGCGCTGTGCACCGTGCCGTCGATGGTCTGCGACTCGCTGGATGGGATTATCGAGCAGGTGAAAAGCCAGGCCAAACCGGGTACTCACGTGGTGATCATGAGCAACGGCGGCTTCGGCGGCCTGCATGGCAAATTGGCCGAGGCGCTTAAATGAGTAACGGTCCGGATCGCATCACGCTGGCCATGACCGGCGCTTCCGGCGCCCAGTACGGTTTGCGCCTGCTCGATTGCCTGGTGCGCGAAGACCGCGAGGTGCACTTCCTGATCTCCAAGGCGGCGCAACTGGTGATGGCCACCGAGACCGACGTTACGCTGCCGCCGAAACCGCAGATGATGCAGGCCTTCCTTACCGAATACACCGGCGCGGCTGCCGGGCAGATTCGGGTGTATGGCAAGGAAGACTGGATGTCGCCCGTGGCCTCGGGCTCCGGCTCGCCGGCTGCGATGGTGGTGGTGCCGTGCTCGACCGGGACTTTGTCGGCAATTGCTACAGGCGCCTGCAACAACCTGATCGAGCGCGCCGCCGACGTGACCTTGAAAGAGCGCCGGCAGTTGATTCTGGTGCCGCGCGAGGCGCCGTACTCCAGTATTCACCTGGAAAACATGCTCAAGCTGTCGAACATGGGCGTGACCATTTTGCCGGCCTCGCCGGGTTTCTATCACCAGCCGCAGACCATCGATGATCTGGTGGACTTTGTCGTGGCGCGGATTCTCAATCTGTTGAACATCCCGCAAGACATGCTGCCACGTTGGGGCGAGCACCATTTGAGCAGTGATGAATAAGCTATTGAGTCTTCTGCTCGCCCTGCAATTGGGCGGCTGTGCCACCGTGCGTACATTGGACGCGGCCAAGCCTGGCGCGCCAGTGGTGTACTCGGGGATGCGCCTTGACCTGTACGCGTTGGACGGCGGTTGCTGCGCCAAGGATCATTTTGGTGCCGAAGCACCGAGCTACCCCGGCCTCGACCTACCGGCCAGCGCGCTGCTCGACACGCTGCTGTTGCCGCTGTCGGTGTTGACGGTGTTAGGGGTTGGGTTTCAGGCGACTGGCGGGTTGTAACAGAGCGCTGCCGCGCTCTATCGCGAGCAGGCTCGCTCCCACACTGGATCTGTGAGCGACATAAAATCAATGTAGGAGCGAGCCTGCTCGCGATGACGGACGATTCGTCACTGCCGATCTATTTGCCTAACTTGCGCAACTCGTCCGACTCGACAATCCGCAAGCCATCCTGTTCTTCCAGCGCCAGGCGCCACATGGCGCGGGCCAGTTGGCAGGCTTCGATGCCGTGGTATTTGCCTGGAATCAGTTTGGACAGCGGGCCTGCCAGTTGTTCGGCGAGTCGCGGTTCAAGGCGATCACCCAGTAGCAGGGAAGGCCGGCAGATGGTCAGTTGCGGCCAGTTCTGTGCGCGCAATGCGTATTCCATCTCGCCCTTGACCCGGTTGTAGAAAACCGAGGATCTGCGATCAGCCCCCAGGGCGCTGATCACGATCAAGTGCCGTGCGCCCATTTCCCGTGCGCGTTTGGCAAACGCCACCACCAGGTCCAGATCGACTGCGCGAAAGGCTTGTTCGGAGCCGGCCTGTTTGATCGTCGTGCCCAGGCAGCAGTAGGCAATGTCGACGCGGCCACTGAGTTGGGGGAGAAGTACCGCCGGATCGCCAACCGGGTTTTCCAGATGAGGATGTTCAGCCAGAGGTCGGCGTGACGGTGCCAGTACGCGGCTGATGGTCGGTTCGTTGAGCAGCCGATCGAGTAAGTGTTCACCGACCAGGCCGGTGGCTCCAGCGAGCAATACATGCTGAGGCGTCAAGTACATAATGTTTCCCCCTTGATACTGTTTCAGCTTAGTTGCTCTTTGCTTCCTTGCTGGTTAAAGCGGCACTTTGCAGTGCCTTGCGTGCTTGCTGCTTGCGCAGTGATTGCCAATGCGCCAACACCCCTTTTGGCGCCCAGATCTGTGGTTCGGAGGCTTCGAAGCTGTCTGCCAGTTCACGCTCGGCGACCGTGGCCTTGGCCAGTTTGAATGCCTGCTCCAGATCGTCGGTCTGGTTCAGTGCCTGAACGAACAAGGCGTCGCCGAAGTAAGTGAAGTCTGCCTCTTCCGAGCAACCGAACGACACTCGATCGGCGCGCGAGGCGGTCATGATCAGTGTGCGTTCGTCTTTGAGTGCCGGGATGAAGCCGCCGGAGTAGCAGGCTGAGATCACGATGATCTTGTCGCGGTTTTTCAGCGGCGCGAGGACGGCGGCCAATTCGTCAGCCGGCAAGTCGGCCAGTTCCATGCGCGGTTGGTCGAGCACCAGTTCGTGTTCCTGGGTGCCATGGCTGGTCAGGTAGATGAACACCAGGTCTTCCGGCCCGCTGCGTTCTGCCAGGGTCAGGGCGGCGCGACGCAGGTTCTCGCGCGTGGCCATCGGCCGGTCGCCGAGGTGGTCGCGATGGTTGACCAGGCGGATCTGGCCGTAGGCGCCGAAGCGGCTGGCGAGCATGTTGCTGACGTAATCGGACTCGCGCAGAAACACACTCTGCTTGCCGTCGCCGCCCACGGTCAGGGTGTACAGCTCGATCGCCGGGGTCGAGGCCGGCACATTGGCCAGCGCGTCTTCGAGCAGGCGCCCTTGCGCCAGTAACCCCAGCTCGAGGGTGTCCGGCAGCAACTTGCCATTGGCATCGCGTACACGCTGGCCATTGATCCAGTCGCCGCTTTGCACGGTGCCATCCGTCAGCACCAGCGTGCCGTGCCCTTGATAGCTGTCGTTATCGAACTCGCCGATGTAGAAGCTGCCGTCCGCCAGGTTCAAGCGGCCTTGACCGGTGAAACGCCAATCACTGAATTGGCCGATGTAGTGGCTGTTGTCGGCGCCGATCAATTCGCCTTTGCCGTTCAGCGCACCTTCCTTGAACTCGCCGACCCACACGTCGCCATCGGCATTTTCGTAGCGACCTTTGCCGTTCAGCTGATTCTGTTTGAAACCACCGACGTAGCTGTCGCCCTCGGCACTGCTGAAGGTGCCGTTGCCTTCCAGCTGGCCGTCGACAAACGTACCGGTGAACTGGTTGCCGCTGGCATCGCCGCGCTGGCCTTCACCGTTGGGTTTGCCGTTGGCGAACTGGCCCTGATACTGGCTGCCGTCGTCAAGTTCGAGACGGCCGAGGCCGGAATACTGATCGGCCTTGAACTCGCCACGGTAGGTCATGCCGTCTTCTTTGAGGGTGCCTTCACCGTCGCGCCGCCCGAGTTTGAAGCCGCCGGTGTAGCTGCTGCCGTTGGTGGTCAGCGTGCCCTGGCCATGAAACAGTCCCTGCTGGAATTCCCCGCGGTAAACCTCGCCGTTGCTGCCATGCCATTCGCCCTGACCGTGCCACTGGCCCTTGTCGAACTGACCGGCGTACCAGCTGCCGTTCGGGTAGTCGATCCGGCCCTGGCCTTGCAGCAACCCATTGACCAGATCACCCCGATAGCGGCCGCCATCGGGCAGGCGTGCGTCGGGCGGCAACAGCGATTCGCCATCACCACACGCGGTGAGCAACAGGGTCAGGGCAAGGGGTGCAAGTGAGCGCATAGCGGGATCCGGGCAATTAGGCGAGGGAGTATGCCGCAGCTATGTGTCTGATATATAGAGACGCGGTGCGAAACAGCAGGAACTGCTTCGCATCCGGCGGGTGTTAAACGAACGCCAGCGACAACGGTTCAGCGATGTACGCCGGTTTTTCCTGGCCTTCGATTTCCAGCGTGGCGGTGGCCTTGAGCAGCCATTGGCCGGGTTTCTTTTCGGTGACGTCGCTCAGTTCGACCTTGAGCCGGACTCTGGAGTCGACCTTCACCGGTTGAATGAAACGCACGCTGTCCAGGCCGTAATTGACGACCATCTTCAAGCCTTGCGGCAGGACCAGAATGTCTTCCATCAGTTTCGGGATCAGCGACAGCGACAGGAAACCGTGGGCGATCGTGCTGCCAAACGGGGTTTGTGCGGCTTTTACCGGGTCAACGTGGATGAACTGATAATCGCCTGTAGCTTCAGCGAACAGGTTGATGCGGTCCTGATCGATCGTGAGCCATTCGGAACGTCCGAGTTCCTTGCCGACATAATCTTTGAGCTCTGCAACGGGAACATAGGGCATTGAGACTCTCCTTGGGTTCATCGGTTTTTTGATTTTTTCAGGTGGGGGGGTGGCCCCGGAACAACCACTTTAGATCATCATGGCGATTAGGTCCGGTCAAGCTTCCATACCTTTGGCGAATACCCATGCATAGCGAGTGCCATGCTTATAATGTCCAGCCCGCTTGTGGGGACGAGTTTTGCTGGAGATGACGGATGTTGCTACGCGGCCTGACCTGGCTGGTGCTGTTTCAATTGCTCGGCACGGCCCTCAACCATTTGTTATTACCGGTGCTGCCAGGGCCGATTATCGGCCTGCTGTTGCTGCTGGGGTTCCTGGTCATCCGTGGCGAAGTGGCTGAGCCCCTGAGCCTGGCCGCTGGCAGCCTGCTGCGTTATTTGCCATTGCTGCTGGTGCCGCCAGCGGTGGGCGTGATGGTGTATGCCGCTGATATCGCGGCGGACTTCTGGGCCATTGTTGGTGCACTGGTGTTGTCGCTGCTGCTGTCCATGGCGTTCGCCGGAGTCTTGATGCAGCGGCTGGTCAAGCGCCACGCTGTTCGTTCGGAGGAGTCGTGATGATCTTCGACTGGCAGGGGGCACTGGCGGCTGTGATTCATCATCCGTTGTTCGGTATCGGCGTTACGTTGGGCGCCTATCAACTGGTGCTGGCGGCGTTCGAGAAAACCCGCTGGATCTTCCTGCAACCCGTGCTGGTATCGATGCTGCTGGTGATCGGCGTGTTGCTCGCCTGTGGGCTGACGTATACCGAATACCGCAAAAGCACCGAGATCCTCAGCATTCTGCTGGGGCCGGCGACTGTTGCACTGGCGGTGCCGCTCTACCTGAACCTGCGGCGGATTCGACAACTGTTCTGGCCGATATTTACTACGCTGGTGATAGGTGGTGTGGTTGCCACCGGCATGGGCGTGCTGCTGGGTTGGTGGTTTGGTGCCGAGCACATGATCCTGATGACCATGGCGCCCAAATCGGTCACCTCGCCGATTGCCATGCTGGTGGCCGAGCAGATTGGTGGAGTGGCGGCGCTGGCGGCGGTGTTCGTGTTGATCACCGGGGTGATTGGCGCCATTTTCGGTCCGAGCCTGTTGAACCGGCTCGGTGTGCACAGTCCTGAAGCCCGCGGCATGGCGCTGGGTATGACTGCCCACGCGGTCGGGACTGCGGTGGCGATGCAGGAAAGTGAAGAGTGCGGCGCCTTCGCGGCGCTGGCGATGAGTCTGATGGGCGTGGCCACGGCGGTGTTCCTGCCGTTGGCGGTGTCGATGGTGGTGTAAGGAAATGTCTATGAGCTTGCCGCTTTTTCCGCTGAACACGGTGCTGTTTCCTGGCTGCATCCTCGACTTGCAGATTTTTGAGGCGCGCTATCTGGACATGATCAGCCGCTGCATGAAGCAGGGGACCGGCTTCGGCGTGGTGTGCATTCTCGACGGCGAAGAAGTCGGTATTGCCCCGCAAGGTTATGCGATGGTGGGATGCGAAGCGCTGATTACCGATTTCAAACAGCAGGATAATGGCCTGCTGGGCATTCGGGTGCAGGGCGGGCGGCGTTTCCACGTGCTGCACACCGAGGTTCAGCGTGATCAGTTGACCGTCGCTGACGTCGAGTGGCTGGAGGACGAGCCGGAGCAACCGCTACAGGACGAAGACGCCGACCTGGTCGCGCTGCTCAAGGCCTTGGCCGAACACCCGATGGTCGAAGCGTTGAACATGGGCGCCGACGCGGCCGGGCAACAGTCACTGGCCAATCAATTGGCGTACCTGCTGCCATTTTCTGAGGTGGACAAGATCGAACTGCTGCAGCTCGACAACCCGCAGCAGCGCCTGGATGCGATTCAGGCGTTGCTGGATGAGTTGCAGGGCGAGTTGTTTGCCTAATGCTTGTCAGTAGGCATACCGCTGCAAGGTATGAGGCAAGTGCCACAGCGCGAAGAACCCGAACAATGCCAGCATGACCGGTAGCACCGACCACCAGACCTTGGCCGGCATGGGGCTCAAGGGTATCTGGCGCTGGGTCACGGCCAGGCTGGCAGCGCACACGCAAGCCGCCAGCATCGCGCCGGCGGTTATATCGGTTGGCCAGTGCGCGCCGAGATAAACCCGCGACAGGGCGATAGCCGCTGCCGGCAAGCAACCGAGCAGCAACCAGGTCAGGCGCATGCGCGTTGGCTGGCCTCGGCCGGCCAGTACCGCCAGCGTCAGGAACAACGCAAACGAACCTGACGCATGACCGCTGGGCATGCTGTAGCTGGTCAGTGGGTCGGTCAGTACTTCCGGGCGCATCCGGGCGAACAGGTTCTTGGTTCCGGTGTTCAGCAGCGCGGTGATCAGCAGCGTGCAGCCGGCGAAGATCATGTGCCGCCATTGCCGCGTAACCAGCAGCAGGATCGTCAGCGCCGCGCTGATCACCAGCATGTTTTTGAATTCGCCGATCAGGGTGAACATCACCGCGACTTCATCCAGCGCCGGGCTGCGGTGTTCTTGAATCAGCGTCATCAGGCCTTGGTCGAAGGCGCTCAGGTGCGGATAGCCTATGAACAGCCCGCCGAGTATCACCAGGCTGAGGCCGGCGATCAGCGCAGTAGCCTGGCGATGACCGCGCAAGCTGCTGTTGATGCTCAGGCCCACCAATACCGCGATACTGCCGACGACCACTCCGGCTTGAGGCCAGAAACCTTCCGGCAGCGGCAGGCGAATCGCCGCGCCCGTGGCCCAACCCGGCAGCAGGTAGGCCACCGACCAGCCGGCACCCGCCAGCAAGCTGACCGCAAAGAAGCGCGCGAAGGGCATGTCGAACATCCCGGCAACCATTGGCAGCATCGGGCGCAAAGGACCGATAAAGCGCCCGACCAATAAGCTCGCGATGCCATAGCGCTGGAAATAGTTTTCGGCGCCGTTGATCCATTCCGGATGGTGGCGCAGCCCTGGCAAGCGCCGAATGTTCTGGTGGAAGTGCCTGCCCAGGAAATACGACAGCAGATCGCCGAACAGGCCGCCAAGGAAGCCCAGCAGCAGCGTTTCGCCCAGCGACAGCGCGCCGCTGCCGGCCAGCACCGTGATGGCAAACAGCAACACGATGCCGGGCACGATCAGCCCGACAATTGCCAGGCACTCAACGCAGGCCACTATGAATACCGCCACCGCCAGCCATTGCGGGTTGACCGTCAACCAGACGGTCAGGCTATCGAGCCATGGGCCCATACATACAACTCCATCAAATCATCAAATGAACGGTGGGAGCGAGCCTGCTCGCGATGGTGGATTAACATTCAACATTGATGTTGGCTGTTACATCGCTATCGCGAGCAGGCTCGCTCCCACAGTCGGTTTTTTTGCTGCTGGCCGCAGCAGTACTCAGGGAAGCAGGAAATAGTCGCGGTTTTCGACCTGGCCACGTCGCAGGGGGTTCCGGGTGCAGTAGGGCGCGTAGGCGCCGTCGACGAAGCGGTACATCAGGTGTTCGTCGCGTCCATGGGGAATGCCCAGGCGTGTGGTCTGGATGACATGCGGGGGAGGTGCGCCGACGTCTTCGACAAACAGTATTTCATGATCGAAGCGCTTGGCATCCCAGGTTGGTACTTTCAAGCCCAGTGCCTTGCACAGCAAGGTCTGGCCGGCGCAGAGCTTTTGCGAGGGGCTCGGTCGGCCGTTGGCGTCGGGGTTGTTGAGCAGCATCTGCGCCAGGCTCGCCGGGCCGGAAATTTCATCGACCCACGGGTAAGCCGATTTGATCAGCACCGCATTGCCCGGCCCATGGGCGCTGAAGTTCAGCGAATCGCCACCACGGGCGTAGTACATATAGATGTGGCCGCCATCCAGAAACAAAGCCTTACGCTTTTCTGTGTAGCCAAGCGAGGCGTGGCTGCCTTTTTCTTCGCAGTAATAGGCTTCGGTCTCGATAATCCGCGCCGAAAGCCACAGGTCACCGACGCGATGGCGGATCACTTTACCCAGCAATTCACAGGCAAGCAGCTGAGCATCGCGGTTGAAAAAGCTGTCGGGCAGGGCTTTTGGCAATTTCGCTGTGGTCAAAATAGGCATGGCGACCGAAGTGATCAGGTAAATATGACGGAATGATAACAACTGCGGACTTAATCGAGGCTGAACACTGCCCATTTCGACCATCCGCCCGTCACTGCTGTTAGTAGGAGCGCGCGACAGCTATAATCTGCCGCTTTCCTCTTTGCCAAGACCACAGAGACCATGACTGAGTCCGTTCTTGACTACATGACCCGTTTGGGTCGCGCTGCCCGCGACGCTTCCCGCGTGATCGGCCGTGCCAGTACCGCGCAGAAAAACCGCGCCCTGCTGGCTGCCGCCGACGCTTTGGATAACGCTCGCGCCGAGTTGACCGCCGCCAATGAGCTGGATCTGGCCGCAGGCCGGGCCAATGGGCTTGAGCCGGCCATGCTCGAGCGTCTGGCCCTGACCCCCGCACGCATCGACGGCATGATCGTCGGCTTGCGTCAGGTGGCGGCGCTGCCCGACCCGGTCGGCTCGATCCGCGACATGAGTTACCGGCCGTCGGGTATTCAGGTCGGCAAGATGCGCGTGCCGCTGGGCGTGGTCGGGATCATCTATGAGTCGCGGCCAAACGTGACCATCGATGCCGCGAGCCTGTGCCTGAAGTCGGGCAACGCAACCATCCTGCGCGGTGGTTCCGAGGCCATTCATTCCAACCGTGCGATTGCCGCCTGCATCCAGCGCGGTCTGGCCGAAGCCGGTTTGCCGGCTGCGGTGGTGCAAGTGGTCGAAACCACCGACCGTGCTGCCGTCGGCGCGTTGATCAGCATGCCCGAGTACGTCGACGTGATCGTACCGCGTGGCGGCAAGGGCCTGATCGAGCGGGTCAGCCGCGACGCTCGCGTGCCGGTGATCAAGCACCTGGACGGTATCTGCCACGTGTATGTTAGTGCCCACGCCGAGTTGCCGAAAGCCCAGCGCATTGCGTTCAACGCCAAGACTTACCGTTACGGCATCTGCGGCGCGATGGAAACCCTGTTGGTCGATCAAGCGGTCGCCAAGGAATTCCTGCCGGCGATGGCTGAACAGTTCCGCGAAAAAGGCGTCGAACTGCGCGGTTGCGAACGCACCCGGGCGATCATCGACGTCGTGGCTGCGACTGAAGAAGACTGGAGCACCGAATACCTGGCGCCGATCCTGTCGATCCTGGTGGTCGACGGCCTGGACCAGGCAATCGAGCACATCAACCATTACGGTTCGCACCACACCGACTCGATCGTCAGCGAACACCAGGGTGAAACCCGGCGTTTCGTGGCTGAAGTCGATTCGGCCTCGGTGATGATCAACACCCCGACGTGCTTTGCCGATGGCTTCGAATACGGATTGGGTGCCGAGATTGGCATTTCTACTGATAAGCTGCACGCCCGCGGCCCGGTGGGCCTCGAAGGTCTGACCTGCGAGAAGTACATCGTAGTCGGTGATGGCCAGTTGCGCGGCCAGGAGCCGGTCTGACTTGGGCGATCTTGGCCAGAGCGCCGCTGTGACCACTAGCGAAACCGGCCCCCGGCGCATTGGCGTCCTGGGCGGGACCTTCGATCCGGTGCACATCGGCCATTTGCGCAGCGCACTGGAAGTCGCTGAAGCGCTGGCCCTCGATGAGTTGCGCCTGACGCCCAGCGCCAGGCCGCCGCATCGGGACACGCCGCAGGTTTCGGCGCAGGACCGTCTGGCGATGGTCGAGCGCGCGGTGGCCGGTATGGCACCGTTGGTGGTGGATGACCGCGAGCTCAAGCGCGACAAGCCGTCCTACACCATCGACACTCTGGAACTGATGCGCGCAGAACTCGCCGCTGATGACCAGTTGTTTCTACTTTTGGGCTGGGACGCATTTTGCGGCCTGCCCACTTGGCACCGCTGGGAAGAGTTGCTCCAGCATTGCCACATCCTGGTGCTGCAACGCCCGGATGCCGACAGCGAACCGCCGGATGCCTTGCGCAACCTGCTGGCAGCGCGCTCGGTGAGCGACCCGCTGGCCCTCAAAGGGTCGAGCGGACAGATTGCATTCGTCTGGCAGACGCCGCTCGCGGTATCCGCCACCCAGATCCGTCAACTGCTGGCCAGCGGTAAGTCGGTACGTTTCCTGGTGCCCGACGCGGTCCTGGCCTATATCGATGCGCACGGACTTTACCGTGCGTCGAACTGAAAAAGGCGCGTTTCAAGGCACGTGAACGCGTGTATCGAAGCGCCCGAACATACGAGCAAAACGAGTTTTATATGACTGACAAAGACGTAAACAAAGTAAAGCGCAAGGGCACATTCAAGAGCGCCCCGCTGCCAGTAGAAGCTCATACCGGTGTCGTACTTGCCGGTGAAGAGCTGGTCAAGGTTGCCGTCGCGGCCCTGGAAGACGTCAAGGCCCAGGACATTCAGGTGATCGACGTTCGTGACAAGCAGAGCATCACTGACTTCATGATCATCGCCACCGGTACTTCCAACCGTCAGATCGGCGCGATGCTGGACAAGGTCCGCGAGGCGGTCAAGGCCCAGGGCGTCAAGCCGCTGGGTGAAGAAGGCAAGGGCGACAGCGACTGGGTGCTGCTGGATATGGACGACGTCATCGTGCACATGATGACCGCCTCGGCTCGCCAGTTCTATGACCTGGAGCGCCTGTGGGCCGGTGCCGAGCAAAGCCGTTCGGCCAGCGCTGCGCATCACAGCCCGGAAAACCCGCATGAGCATTTCACCAAGCTCAACAAAGACCAGCAATAAGGGTTCGCTGTGCGACTGCGTCTGATCGCCGTCGGTTCACGCATGCCCAAGTGGGTGGAAGAAGGCTGGCATGAATATGCCAAGCGTCTTCCTTCCGAGCTGGCGCTGGAACTGGTGGAAATACCGCTCAACACCCGTGGCAAGAACGCTGACGTGGCGCGCTTCATTCGCCAGGAAGGCGAAGCCATGCTGGCCAAGGTCGGCCCGAACGAGCGCATCGTCACCCTCGAGGTTCACGGCAAGCCCTGGAGCACCGAGCAACTGGCGGTCGAACTGGATCGCTGGCGGCTGGACTCGCGTACGGTGAACTTCATGGTCGGCGGCCCCGAAGGGCTGGCGCCGGAAGTCTGCGCGCGGGCTGACCAGCGCTGGTCGCTGTCGCCCCTGACCTTGCCGCACCCGCTGGTGCGGATTCTGATCGGTGAACAGTTGTATCGCGCCTGGACAGTGCTGTCCGGGCACCCTTACCACAAGTAGTTCAGCGCCCCCATGTCCCAGCCGATCCGCATCAAGGACCACGAGAAAGACGCCCGTCTGGTGCGCGGCCGGGTCGTGTTCGGGGCAATTGCGGTGGTCACGCTGATCGGCGTGCTGATCGCGCGGCTGTATTTCCTGCAAGTGATTCAGTACGAGTACCACTCGACGCTGTCGGAAAACAACCGCGTCCACGTTCAGCCGATTCCGCCGACTCGCGGGTTGATCTATGACCGTAATGGCGTGGTGGTGGCCGATAACCGGCCCAGCTTCAGCCTGAGCATGACCCGCGAGCGCTCCGGCGACTGGAAGCAAGTGCTCGATGTCATCGTTGAGGTGCTGCAACTGACGCCTGAAGATCGGGCGGTCTTCGAAAAGCGCATGAAGCAGGGGCGCCGACCGTTCGAGCCGGTGCCGATCCTGTTCGAGCTGACGGAAGAGCAGATCGCCCGGATCGCGGTGAATCAGTTCCGCCTGCCGGGCGTCGAAGTGGTTGCGCAGTTGGTACGTCACTATCCGCAGGGTCCGCATTTTGCGCACTCGGTCGGGTATATGGGGCGGATCAACGAGAAAGAGCTGAAGACCCTGGATCCGGTGGCTTACAGCGGTACCCATCAAATTGGCAAAACCGGCATCGAGCGCTTCTACGAGCCGGAATTGCACGGTCAGGTCGGTTACGAAGAAGTCGAGACCAACGCCCGTGGCCGCGTGCTGCGGGTGCTCAAGCGTACCGATCCGATCCCCGGCAAGGACATCGTCCTGAGCCTGGACATCAAGTTGCAGGAAGCCGCGGAAGCCGCATTGGGCGGGCGCCGTGGTGCCGTGGTGGCGCTGGACCCGAACACCGGCGAAGTGCTGGCAATGGTCAGCCAGCCGAGCTTTGACCCGAACCTGTTCGTGACCGGCATCAGCTTCAAGGCCTACGCCGAGTTGCGTGACTCGATCGACCGGCCACTGTTCAACCGCGTGCTGCGCGGCCTGTACCCGCCGGGTTCGACCATCAAGCCGGCCGTGGCGATTGCCGGGCTGGACTCTGGCGTCGTGACGGCCTCGAGCCGGGTATTCGACCCGGGTTACTACATGCTGCCCAACTACGATCACAAATACCGTAACTGGAACCGCACCGGCGACGGCTATGTGGATCTGGACACGGCGATCATGCGTTCCAACGACACCTACTTCTACGACCTGGCGCACAAGCTGGGGATCGATCGGTTGGCGGCCTATATGGGCAAATTCGGCATCGGCCAGAAGGTCTCGCTGGACATGTTCGAAGAGTCGCCGGGGCTGATGCCGTCCCGGGAATGGAAGCGCGCGACCCGACGCCAGGCGTGGTTCCCGGGTGAAACGCTGATTCTGGGGATCGGCCAGGGCTACATGCAGTCCACCCCGTTGCAGTTGGCCCAGGCCACGGCGCTGGTTGCCAACAAGGGCAAGTGGAACCGTCCGCACCTGGCGAAAACCATCGAAGGCCAGAAGCCGCAGGACCCGAACCCGATGCCGGACATCGTTCTGCGTGACTCGTCGGACTGGACCAAGGTCAACCATGGCATGCAGCAAGTGATGCACGGTGCCCGCGGCACCGCGCGTAAAGCGGCGATCGGCTCGCAATACCGGATTGCCGGCAAGTCGGGTACCGCCCAGGTGGTCGCGATCAAGCAGGGCGAGAAGTACGACCGCTCCAAGGTTCAGGAACGCCACCGTGACCACGCCCTGTTCGTCGGCTTTGCGCCGGCCGACAACCCGAAAATCACCGTGGCGGTGATGGTCGAGAACGGTGAATCCGGTTCCGGTGTCGCGGCGCCAGTTGTGCGGCAAGTCATGGACGCCTGGCTCCTGGGCCCGGATGGCCGACTCAAACCCGAGTACGACAGCCCTATCAGCGCGGAGGCTACGGCCCGTGAAGAGTAATTTTGATCGCATCCTCTCCAGTGAGGATGTGATGCGTCGCCGCGCGACGCTGTTGCAACGGCTGCATATCGACGGCCCCTTGCTGATCCTGCTGCTGATCCTCGCCGCCGGCAGCCTGTTCGTGCTGTATTCGGCCAGTGGCAAGAGCTGGGACTTGCTGGCCAAACAAGCGACGTCGTTCGGGATCGGCCTGGTGTCGATGATCGTCATCGCCCAGTTCGAACCGCGCTTCATGGCGCGTTGGGTGCCGCTGGGCTATGTGCTCGGGGTGATCTTGCTGGTGGTGGTGGACGTGATGGGCCACAACGCCATGGGCGCGACGCGCTGGATCAACATTCCCGGGGTGATCCGCTTCCAGCCCTCGGAATTCATGAAGATCCTGATGCCGGCGACGATTGCCTGGTACCTGTCCAAGCGCACGTTGCCACCGCAACTCAAGCATGTCGGGGTCAGTCTGTTCCTGATCGGCTTGCCGTTCATACTGATCGTGCGTCAGCCGGACCTCGGCACGTCGCTGCTGATCCTCGCGGGTGGGGCTTTCGTGCTGTTCATGGGTGGCTTGCGCTGGCGCTGGATCCTCAGCGTGGTCGCGGCGACCGTGCCGGTGGCGGTCGGCATGTGGTTCTTCATCATGCATGACTACCAGAAGCAGCGGATTTTGACCTTCCTCGACCCGGAGAGCGATCCGCTCGGCACTGGCTGGAACATCATTCAGTCCAAGGCCGCCATCGGTTCCGGCGGCGTGTTTGGCAAAGGCTGGCTGCTGGGCACCCAGTCGCACCTGGACTTTCTGCCGGAAAGCCACACCGACTTCATCATCGCAGTGATGGGCGAAGAGTTCGGTCTGGTGGGCATTTGCGCCTTGCTGTTGATTTACCTGCTGTTGATTGGCCGCGGGCTGGTGATTACCGCCCAGGCGCAGACCCTGTTCGGCAAATTGCTCGCCGGCAGCCTGACCATGACGTTTTTTGTTTATGTTTTCGTCAACATCGGTATGGTCAGTGGCCTGTTGCCGGTGGTAGGGGTGCCGTTGCCGTTCATTAGCTACGGCGGAACTTCGCTGGTGACGCTGCTGTCAGCGTTTGGGGTTTTGATGTCGATCCATACCCATCGTAAGTGGATCGCACAGGTTTGAATAAGGTGAAGATTTCAATGCAAGTAATGCGTGGCTGGGCGACTCGATACGCTCCGTGGGTCGGCCTGGTAAGCATCCTTGGTGCAGCGCAGGAAGCGCTGGCCGGCGATTATGAAGGCTCGCCCCAAGTGGCCGAATTCGTCGGTGAAATGACCCGCGACTATGGTTTTGCCGGTGAACAGCTGATGGGCGTGTTCCGCGAGGCCGAGCGCAAGCAATCGATTCTCGACGCAATCTCCCGGCCGGCCGAGCGGGTCAAGCAATGGAAGGAATATCGCCCGATGTTCCTGACCGACGCGCGAATCGCCCGGGGCGTGGATTTCTGGCGTCAGCACGAAGCGGCGCTGGCCCGCGCGGAGCAGGAATACGGCGTGCCGGCGCAAGTTATTGTTTCGATCATCGGGGTTGAGACGTTTTTCGGCCGAAATACCGGCAATTATCGGGTGATCGATGCGTTGTCGACCCTCAGTTTCGACTACCCTCCACGTGCAGAATTCTTTCGCAAGGAATTGCGCGAGTTCTTGCTGCTGGCGCGTGAAGAGCAGGTCGACCCGCTGACGCTCAAAGGCTCGTACGCCGGCGCCATGGGCTTGCCGCAGTTCATGCCGAGCAGCTTTCGCGCCTATGCGGTGGATTTCGACGGTGATGGCCACATCAATATCTGGACCAACCCGGACGACGCCATCGGCAGCGTAGCCAGCTATTTCAAGCGTCACGGCTGGGAAGCGGGCGAACCGGTGGTCAGTCGGGCTGATGTGCGCGGCGATCAGGTCGACGACGGCTTGACCACCGGCATCGAACCGACGAAAACCGTCGGGGAGTTGCGAGCGTTGGGCTGGTCGAGTCATGATGCGCTGCGCGATGATATGCCGGTCACGGCTTTCAGGCTGGAAGGTGACAATGGCCCTGAATACTGGATGGGCCTGAAGAATTTTTACGCGATTACGCGTTATAACCGCAGCGTGATGTACGCCATGGCTGTACATCAGTTGTCTGAAATGCTGGTCCAAGCACGGGGCGTCAAGTAATGCTGGCATCGCCAATCCGCAAACCCCTGAAGCTGGTGGCTTTCGCCGCGTTGTCGTTGCTCGTGGTCAGCTGTTCGACCAGTCGTGCACCGCAACAGAAATACTCGACCGCGGTACGCGCGACACCAGGCCTGGATATCAACCGTGCCCACAAAGACGGTGCGCCGTGGTGGGATGTGGATATCTCACGGATTCCCGACGCCACGCCGACCCTGCACACCGGCCCGTACAAGGCCAACCCGTATACCGTATTGGGCAAGACCTACTTTCCGCTGGCCGAATCCAAGCGTTATGTCGCTTCGGGCACGGCGTCCTGGTACGGCACCAAGTTTCACGGGCAGAACACCGCCAACGGCGAAGTGTATGACCTGTACGGCATGAGTGCCGCGCACAAGACCCTGCCGTTGCCCAGCTACGTTCGGGTGACCAACCTGGACAACAACAAGAGCGTGATCCTGCGGGTCAACGACCGTGGGCCGTTCTATTCGGATCGCATCATCGACTTGTCCTACGCCGCGGCCAAGAAACTCGGGTATGCCGAGATTGGCACTGCGCGGGTCAAGGTTGAAGGCATCGACCCGCAAGAGTGGTGGGCGGCAAAAGGCCGACCCGCGCCGTTGATGCTCAATGAGCCGCAAGTCGCGCAAAATAGCGCACCAGTGATTACCGCGTCGGCCGGCACCGTCGAGCAATGGACGCCACCGCCGCAGCAACATGCCGCGGCCGTTGTGCCGGTGCAGCTCGATGCAAAAAAAAACGCTTCTGTACCAGCCTCTGGCCAGTATCTGCAGGTGGGCGCGTTCGCCAACCCGGACGCTGCAGAACTCCTGAGATCGAAGCTGAGCGGGATGGTGAGCGCTCCGGTGTTCATCAGCTCGATCGTGCGCAACCAACAGACACTGCATCGGGTTCGCCTGGGGCCAATCGGCTCGCAGGGTGAAATCGCGCAAGTGCAAAACAGCGTGCGCCTGGCCAATCTCGGCTCGCCGAGCCTGGTGACGGCTGAATAAGCAATTCCTGATTCAAGGTTCGCTTGCGGTTTGGGGGGTGAACCTGAGTTGTTGGCTCGTTGAACAATAAAAGCCCGGCAAGGGTTAGAGAGTGAACAACTGAACACGCGATAACCCGCAGGCTCCGTGCCTTGCAGGTTGTCTGATTAGTTTTGCCCGTAGGGCAGTTTCCATTAGCGATTTCGAGAGACGGATGAACATCACCACCTTTGCCAAACGCCTGTGCCTGCTAGTCCCGCTGCTCCTCTCGCCCGCCGCCTTTGCGGTCGAGATGATGCCGTCGCCACCACAACTGGCGGCTAAATCCTATGTGCTCATGGATGCCAGCAGCGGCAACGTGCTGGTCGAGAACAACGGTGACCAGCGTCTGCCGCCAGCCAGCCTGACCAAGCTGATGACAGCGTACATTGCGACCCTGGAAATCCGTCGCGGCCAGATCGGCGAAAACGATCCGGTCACCGTCAGCGAAAACGCCTGGCGTACCGGCGGTTCGCGGATGTTCATCAAGGTTGGCTCGCAGGTCACGGTCAGCGACCTGCTGCACGGCATCATCATCCAGTCGGGCAACGACGCCAGCGTCGCGCTCTCCGAGCACATCGCCGGCAGCGAAGACGCGTTCGCCGACCTCATGAACAAGACTGTTGCCGATCTGGGCATGAACAACAGTCACTTCATGAACCCGACCGGTCTGCCAAATCCTGAGCACTATTCCACCGCTCACGACATGGCCATCCTGGCGCGTGCGATCATCCACGAAGACCCGGCTCACTACGCGATCTACTCGCAGAAAGAGTTCTTCTGGAACGGTATCAAGCAACCCAACCGCAACCTGCTGCTGTGGCGTGACAAGACCGTTGACGGTCTGAAAACCGGTCACACCGAAGAAGCCGGCTACTGCATGGTGTCCTCGGCGGTACGTGATGGCATGCGCCTGATCGCCGTGGTATTCGGCACCAACAGCGAAAGCGCTCGCGCTGCTGAAACCCAGAAGCTGTTGACCTACGGTTTCCGCTTCTTCGAAACCCAGACCTTCTATCAGAAAGGCGCCGAGCTGGCTCAGGCTCCAGTCTGGAAGGGCACCACCAACCAGGTCAAAGCCGGCCTGGCTGAAGACCTGACCATGACCCTGCCAAAAGGCCAGCTGAAGAAGCTCGCTGCCAGCATGACCATGAACCCGCAACTGGTCGCGCCGATCGCCAAGGGCGATGTGATTGGTAAAGTCGAAGTGAAACTGGACGACAAGGTCGTGCACAGCGCTGACCTGATCGCGCTGGACGCGGTCGACCAAGGTGGTATCTTCCGCCGCATGTGGGATAGCATCCGTCTATTCTTCTACGGCTTGTTCAACTGATAGTGTGCACCTGCATGGCCACGCGCTGATCCGGCGCAGGGCCATGCCGTCGCCACGGCTTACGCTTACGAGGCCGTTACGCCATGACCGATACCGAAGTAAAGGCGCCCAAGATCGAATTCCCCAACGTTGACTACCCGGTTAAGGTGATCAGCGATACCGGGGTGGGCAACAAAGACAAGATCATCGAAATCGTCAAGAAGCACGCGACGATCAATCATGACCGTGTGGACGAACGCCAAAGCACCAATGGCAAGTACACGACGATTCAGTTACACATCGTCGCGACCGACCAGGACCAGCTGTACAACATCAACAGCGAACTGCGGGCCACCGGCTTCGTGCACATGGTGCTGTGATGTCCGAACCGCTGGGCTTTCGCGAGCTCGGCCAGCTGGCTTACGAGCCGGTCTGGCATGCCATGCAACGGTTTACCAACGAGCGCGGCAGCGACCGCGCCGATGAGATCTGGCTGGTCGAGCACCCACCGGTTTTTACCCAGGGCCAGGCCGGCAAGGCTGAGCATCTGTTGCTTCCCGGCGATATTCCGGTGGTGCAGGTCGACCGTGGCGGTCAAGTGACTTACCACGGCCCGGGTCAGTTGGTGGCGTATCTGTTGCTGGATGTGCGCAAGCTGGGTTTCGGCGTGCGCGACCTGGTCAGCCGGATGGAACAGTGCCTGATCGAACTGCTGGCCAGCTATGGCGTCACCGCCGTGGCCAAGGCCGATGCACCGGGCGTCTACGTCAACGGTGCAAAAATTGCTTCTCTGGGGCTGCGGATCCGCCACGGTTGCTCCTTTCATGGCCTGGCCCTGAACGTGGATATGGACCTGGAGCCGTTTCGCCGGATTAACCCCTGTGGATACGCCGGGCTGGCCATGACCCAGCTGCGCGATCACACCGGACCGATTGAATTTGCCGAGGTAAGTGCCCGGCTGCGTGCGCAGCTCGTCAAACACCTCGACTATGCTGAGCAGACGACCCTAACGGGCGGAATCGACTGATATGACTACTGCGCAAGACGCTGTGCAAACCATGATCCCGACGCTGGATGTTACCGAGCGCCCGGCCCCGCGTGCCAAAGTGGAAGCTGGCGTAAAGCTGCGCGGCGCCGAAAAGGTTGCGCGTATCCCGGTGAAGATCATTCCGACCACCGAATTACCGAAAAAGCCTGACTGGATTCGCGTGCGCATCCCGGTTTCCCCGGAAGTCGACCGTATCAAGGCGCTGCTGCGCAAACACAAGTTGCACAGTGTCTGCGAAGAAGCTTCCTGCCCGAACCTGGGCGAATGCTTCTCCGGTGGCACCGCAACCTTCATGATCATGGGCGACATCTGCACCCGTCGCTGCCCGTTCTGCGACGTTGGCCACGGTCGTCCGAAGCCGCTGGACGTCAACGAACCGGAAAGCCTGGCCATCGCCATCGCTGACCTGAAACTGAAGTACGTGGTGATCACCTCGGTAGACCGTGATGACCTGCGTGACGGCGGTGCCCAGCACTTCGCCGACTGCATCCGCGAAATCCGCAAACTGTCGCCGAACGTACAGCTCGAGACCCTGGTCCCGGACTACCGTGGCCGGATGGACGTTGCGCTGGCCATCACCGCCGCCGAGCCGCCTGATGTGTTCAACCACAACCTGGAAACCGTGCCGCGCCTGTACAAGGCTGCACGTCCGGGTTCGGACTATCAGTGGTCGCTGACCCTGCTGCAAAAGTTCAAGCAGATGATGCCGCACATTCCGACCAAGTCCGGCCTGATGCTGGGTCTGGGCGAAACCGACGAAGAAGTCATCGAAGTCATGAAGCGCATGCGCGAACACGACATCGACATGCTGACCCTGGGCCAGTACCTGCAACCGTCTCGCAGCCACTTGCCGGTGCAGCGTTTCGTGCACCCGGACACCTTCGCCTGGTTCGCCGAGGAAGGTTACAAGATGGGCTTCAAGAACGTCGCCTCCGGCCCGCTGGTACGTTCCTCGTACCACGCCGACGAGCAGGCGAAATTGGTCAAGGCCGAATTGATGTCGTCCTGATCCACGATGCCCGCAAGGCGTATGCCTTGCGGGCATTTTTGTTCAAGGGTTGGCTCGGTACCACGTCACACTCAGTTTTTTCCTGCACCCTGTGGGACGACTGAACCTCTTCTGTTTGTCCCCGTTCCTGACTACTGTGTGTTGAAGCATTCACACAGGGAGAATCACGGATGACCACTCGCTCGACCCACGTTATTTATGAGCACGCTCCAGTCCCGGCGTTACCCGCTGAAGGGCTGATCGGCGTGATTGCGCCGGCGGGTCCCGCAGCTTTGGATACCGAAAGGGCCCTTCAATGGATGCGTGCACGCGGGTATTCGCTGCGGATTTTTCCGGGCGTCCTGGAAAGTGACGGCTACCTGGCCGGCAGTGACGATGTTCGCCTGAAGGATCTGCATGAGGCGTTTGCCGACACCGCCATTGATGCGATTCTCTGCCTGCGCGGCGGCTATGGCAGCCCGCGTCTGCTGGACCGGATCGACTTCGAGTTGCTGCGGCGCAATGCCAAGCCGTTTGTCGGCTATAGCGACATCACGGCGCTGCACTTGGCCATCAGCCGTTATGCGGGGTTCGTGACCTTTCACGGGCCGATGCTCAACGCCGACCTGCTCGGAAACAAGCAACAACCTACCGAGTCTTCGCTGTTCAGCCTGCTCAGAGGCCAGATGAACGCCGGCAGCCCGTTGGTGCACCCGGTGGCCTACCCGCTGAGCACGGTTGAGCCAGGCATCGCTCGTGGGCGTTTGCTGGGCGGTAATCTGTCGATGATTGCCGCGACCCTGGGCACGCCTTTCGAAATCGATGCCGACGGGATCATTCTGTTCATTGAGGACGTCAACGAGCCGTTGTATCGCATCGACCGGTTGCTGACCCATCTGCGCCTGGCCGGCAAGCTGAACAAGCTGCGCGGGGTGCTGGTGGGGGATGTGGCAGGCGTGGACAGCGATGCCTTGGCGCAGTTGCTCAAGCAAACCTTCGAGCCATTGCGCATTCCGGTGCTTGCCGGTTGGCGCAGCGGCCATTGCGACCCGAACCTGACGCTGCCCATGGGCGCGTTGGTGAGGCTGGATGCGGGGAGCAAGGCGTTGTGGCTGGAGCAGGATGTGGTGATCAGGCGTTAGTTTGCTGTCGCCAGATATTCAGTCATCGCGAGCAGGCTCGCTCCCACATTCGATCGTATTTCCATGAAGAAACCCGATCACCTGTGGGAGCGAGCCTGCTCGCGAAAGCGGCATCGGCCATACGGCTGACTAGCGGTTACGCAAACCTTCCAGCAACTTGTGCGTCGGGTAACCATCGGCCGGCCAGCCGAACGACTGCTGGGCGCTGCGAATGGCCTTGCGGGTATTGGCGCCGATGATGCCGTCGGCGTTCCCCGCATCGTAGTTGCTGGCGCTCAGCAAATTCTGCAGTTCGATGCGCTCGGAACGACTCAGGGGCAGGTCGTCCTTCGGCCATTCGCCATTGATCAGGCCCGCTCCGTTAAAGCGTTGAGACAACAGGTTCACCGCCAATGCGTAGGATGACGAGTTGTTGTACTTGAGGACCGCGCGAAAGTTGTCGAGGATCAGGAACGCCGGGCCACGATAACCGGCGGGCAGCAGCAGGGCGGCTGACAGTTGTTCGGAACCGGGCGGAACGACGCCGCCGTTGGGCAGTTTGATGCCCATTTGCATCCACTCGGAGACGCTTTTGCGAATCGCACCGTCAGCTAGCGAATAGTCGAAACCACTCGCCAGTTGCACTTCGAAGCCCCAAGGCTGGCCTTTCTGCCAGCCGGAGCTTTGCAGGTAATGGGCGGTGGAGGCCAATGCATCGGTCGGGCTGCCCCAGATATCGCGGTGACCGGTGCCGTCAAAATCGACCGCGTGGGTGAGGTAGGTGGTCGGGATGAACTGGGTCTGGCCCATGGCGCCGGCCCAGGAACCGAGCATTTTCTCGGGCGTGATATCACCCTGTTGCAAAATTTGTAGAGCGGCCAGCAATTGGGTTTGCGCAAAGCCTGGACGCCGGCCTTCGTAGGCCAGGGTCGCCAGCGAACGGATCACCGATTTGTCGCCCTGGAAACTGCCGAAGTTACTTTCCATGCCCCAGACCGCCACGAGTGCCTGGCGATCAACACCATAACGCTGCTCGATGGTGTTCAAGGTCTCGGCGTACTGGTTGAGTAAGGCCTGGCCTTTGCGCACGCGCGCGGCGGAGAGCGCGCCATCAAGGTATTCCCACACCGGACGGGTGAACTCCGGTTGGCTGCGGTCGGCGCGGATTACGCTCATGTCCGGCGTGACACCGGCAAAGGCGCGGTCGAACACATCCGGGCGGATACCGGCGGCGAGGGCATCCTTGCGAAAACCGGCTTCCCATTCCTCGAAGGTCTGGGCCGGCTGGATGTCGAGATTGTCGCCAGTCGGCACTACCGGAGGAATGATGGCCGGTGTGGTCGCAACGGGGGCGGTTTGAAGCGGTTGCGCGTCGGCAGCGGTGGGTTTTTCCGCGCAGGCGACAAGCAAAACAAGGCTGGAGGCAGCAATCAGTTGGCGCAGGTGCCAACGACGGGAAAGACAAAGGGGCATGCACAGGTCCAGATAAAACGAATCAGGTGCAGACCTTATCATGCCGAGGGGGAGCGAGGTGATGTTGAAACTTCATGCCGCCAGAAAGTAAGAAGCCTCCCAGCTTTTAGACTGGAAGGCTTCGCGGCGGTAGCTGCCTTTGCCCTTGCCGGGTTGTTCCTGGCGGCTGCGGAACAATGGCTGGGCGACAATGGATTTGGCCTTGTTGGGCCGCTTGTGTTTGCTCATGGGCGGATCTCTCGTTGAGTGGTTTATGCGGGGCAAATCATCGGCCGAAGTCGGGGTTCTGTCCAGTCCCTGCGATGTGTAGGACCTTTCAGCCGTCATCGCGAGCAGGCTCGCGATGGCCGTTATGCGGTCGAAAGACTTACTCGGCAGGCAGTGCCAGGCGCTGGCCGGCCATCAACAGCGACAGGCGGCTCAGGCTCATCCACGGTGAACCTGCAGCCTGGCCTTTGATTTGTGCGTCGATCCGCTGGGCATCGAGCAGCAGTTGCGCCCAGCGCTGCGCCGAATGGCGTTGCAGGGCCTTGCTCATCAGGGGTTTGCGTTTGTCCCAGACGGGCGGTCGGGCCTGGCTGAAGGCCTTGTCCAGTGGCACACCCTGGCTGTATTGCAGAGACAGGTTGGCCAATAGCCGAAGCTCTCGGGCCAGCGCCCAAAGAATCACCGGCGGTTCGACACCTTCGCCGCGCAAACCTTCAAGCATGCGTAAGGCATGCGCCGCTTCACCGTTAAGAATGGCATCGGTCAGCCCGAAAACGTCGAAGCGTGCGCTGTCGGCCACCGCGGCTTGCACCGTTTCGACCGTGATCTGGCCACCTTCGGCCATCAACTTGAGCTTTTCGATTTCCTGGGCCGCCGCCAGCAGGTTGCCTTCCACCCTTGCTGCGATCAGTTCGACAGCGTCCTGGCTGGCGGCAAGCCCGGCCTGGGACAGGCGTTGACGAATCCACTGCGGCAACTGGTTGGTATCCACCGGCCAGATCTGCACGAACTGGGTCTGCGGGCCTTCGACCAGCGCCTTGCCCCACTTGGTTTTTTGCGCGCTGCCGTCGAGCTTTGGCAGGCTGATGAGCAGCAAGGTGTCTTCGGCCGGACGCGAGCAGTACTCCATCAGCGCTGCTGCACCCTTGTCGCCCGGTTTGCCGGACGGCAAGCGCAACTCCAGCAGACGCTTTTCGGCGAACAACGACATGCTGGCGCCGGCTTGCAGGAGCGTACCCCAGTCGAAACTGGCGTCTGCGCTGAATACCTGGCGCTCGTCAAAACCTTGCTGGCGGGCCGCGACACGGATGGCGTCGGCGGCTTCCTGGCACAGCAGTGGGTCATCGCCACTGATGATGTAAACGGGCGCGAGGGCGCCTTGCAGGTGTTTGCCGAGCTGGGCGGGGGCTAGTTTCATAAGACAGGGCGAACGGGGCGCCGGAGCGCCCCGTACGACTTACTCGGTCGGTACTTGCATAGGTGACTGACGCGGAGTGTTCGCTTCAGCTTTACGGGCTGCTTCCAGCGCGTCGGCTTCCGCTTTGGCACGGTCATCGGCAGTCTGTTGCAACTGATCAAGCTGAGCCGGGGTCAGCTGTTGCAGGCGCAGCATCATGCGTTGCACTAGGTCGCGACGCATTTCCTTGCGCACTTCGTTGGCTTCCTGGTCGGAGCCAGTGATGTTGCTGCCGTCGTGCATGAAGACCTTCTGCACTTGCAGTTTGTCGTCGAGCAGGGACAGCTTGTTGTGGCCCACGATTTGATAGTTCAGCACGTTGGTCAGCTCATACTCGGCCGAATGGCCACCGCCGGAGTAGCTGAGGCTACGCTGGCTTTCCTGTTCGTTGGTCAATACCAGCTTGTAAGGTGCGCCGGCATAGACTTTGACGCCGCTGCTTTCAAGCACCTGACGCATCAGCGTCACGGTTTCGCCATACGAGTTGCGCGCGCTCAGGTCGAGTTCCTTGATCGCCAGTTCGGTGGTGCCGGTACCGCGCAGTTGGAAGCCGCAGGCGCTCAGCAAAACAGCGAGCCCCATCACCAGCAGATTGCGTTTGATCATCTTGTTGCTCCCCTTGAAACCATGTGGGCCGAGCGTACGACCCGAAAGGTTCTGTTCGGCGCCAGGTATGGACCTTGCGCCTGATCCAATTAGCTAGCGACGATATTGACCAGTTTTCCGGGCACTACGATCACTTTACGAATAGTCAGGCCGTCGACAAAGCGCAGCACATTTTCATTGGCCCGTGCGGCGGCTTCGACTTCTTCGCGGCTGGCACTGGCCGGCATTTCGATCTGGCCGCGCAGCTTGCCGTTGACCTGAATCACCAGCTGCAGGCTGTCTTGAACCAGCGCGCTGTCGTCCAGAACCGGCCAGCCGGCATCGATCACCGGATCGGCGTGACCCAGGCGATGCCACAGCTCATGGCAGATGTGCGGGGTGATCGGGGCCAGGAGCAGGGTCACGGTTTCCAGGCCTTCGTGGATCAGCGCGCGGTCCTGTTCGGTGCCTTGCGCGGCTTTTTCCAGCACGTTCATCAGCGTCATCACCTGGGCGATGGCGGTGTTGAATTTGTGGTTCTGGCCCACGTCGTGGCTGGCCTGCTTGATCGCCTGGTGGATCGAACGGCGAATGGCTTTCTGCTCGTCGTTCAAGGTGGCGACGTCCAGTTTGCCCGGAAGGCCCTGGGTGACGTGCGCTTGAGCGAGACGCCAGACGCGCTTGAGGAAGCGGTGCGAACCTTCTACGCCGGAGTCGGACCATTCCGCGCTCATGTCGGGTGGCGAAGCGAACATCATGAACAGGCGGCAAGTGTCTGCGCCGAACTGATCGATCATCGACTGTGGATCGACGCCGTTGTTCTTCGACTTGGCCATCTTCTCGGTCCCGCCGATTTCCACCGGCAAGCCGTCAGCTTTCAACCTGGCGCTGATGACCTTGGCTTTGCTGTCACGCTCGAGCTCGACGTCCGCCGGGTTGAACCAGGTATAAGCGCCGTTGGCTTCGCGACGATAGTACGTCTCGGCGATCACCATGCCCTGGGTCAGCAGGTTCTTGAACGGTTCGTTGGAGCTCACCAGGCCTTCGTCACGCATCAGCTTGTGGAAGAAGCGCGCGTAGAGCAGGTGCAGGATCGCGTGTTCGATACCGCCGATGTATTGATCCACCGGCAGCCAGTGGTCGGCCGCGGATTTTTCAACCAGGCCACCTTCATAGTGCGGCGAGGCGTAGCGGGCGTAGTACCACGAGGACTCGACGAAGGTGTCCATGGTGTCGGTTTCACGCTTGGCAGGTGCACCGCATTTCGGGCACGTGCATTCGTAGAACTCGGGCATGCGCGCCAATGGCGAACCGGCGCCATCGGGTACGACGTCTTCCGGCAGCACGACAGGCAGTTGGTCTTCCGGCACCGGCACGTCACCGCAGGTATTGCAGTGGATGATCGGGATCGGGCAGCCCCAGTAACGCTGGCGGCTGATGCCCCAGTCGCGCAGGCGGAACTGGGTGCGCGAGGCACCGAGGCTTTTCTTGATCAGCGCCACTTCGATAGCGTCGAACGCGCCCGCGAAGTCCAGGCCGTCGAACTCGCCGGAGTTGATCAGCGTGCCGTGTTCGCCGTAGGCGTCTTGCCATGGTGTCGGGTTGCTATCACCGGAACTGGTGCGCACGACTGATTTAACCGGCAGGTTGTACTTGTGGGCGAATTCGAAATCGCGCTCGTCGTGGGCCGGAACCGCCATTACCGCGCCGTCGCCGTAGTGCATCAGCACATAGTTGGCGACCCATACCGGCAATTTTTCGCCGGTCAGCGGGTGCTCGACGAACAGGCCGGTCGGCAGGCCTTTTTTCTCCTGGGTGGCAACGTCGGCTTCGGCCACGCTGCCGCCTTTGCATTCGGCGATGAACGCTTGCAGCTCAGGGTTGTTCTGCGCGGCCAGGGTCGCCAGGTGGTGCTCGGCTGCCACGGCAACGTAGGTAGCGCCCATCAGGGTGTCCGGACGGGTAGTGAAGACTTTCAGTGCGCCCGTTTCGCCGATCGAGTCGACGTTGTACGGGAACTGCACTTCCATGCCGCGGGATTTGCCAATCCAGTTGCGCTGCATGGTTTTGACTTGCTCAGGCCAGCCCGGCAGGTCGTCGAGACCCTCCAGCAGTTCATCCGCATAAGCGGTGATCTTGAAGTAGTACATCGGGATTTCGCGTTTTTCGATCAGCGCGCCGGAGCGCCAGCCGCGACCGTCGATCACCTGTTCGTTGGCCAGAACGGTCTGGTCGATCGGGTCCCAGTTCACGGTGCCGTTTTTACGGTAGATCACGCCTTTTTCGAACAGGCGAGTGAACAGCCATTGTTCCCAACGGTAGTAATCGGGCTTGCAGGTGGTGACTTCGCGCGACCAGTCCACCGCCAGGCCCAGGCTGCGCAGCTGGGATTTCATGTAGGCGATGTTTTCGTAGGTCCACTTGGCGGGCGCTACGTTGTTCTTCATCGCGGCGTTTTCCGCCGGCATGCCGAAAGCGTCCCAACCCATGGGTTGCAGGACGTTTTTGCCTTGCATGCGCTGATAGCGGGAGATCACGTCGCCAATGGTGTAGTTGCGCACGTGCCCCATGTGTAGCTTGCCGCTGGGGTAAGGGAACATCGACAGGCAGTAGAACGTCTCCTTGCCTGGCTGTTCACTGACTTCAAAGGACTTTTGCTCGTCCCAGAACGACTGGGCAGCATTTTCGATTTCGCGGGGCTGATAGTGTTCGTGCATGGCTACTTTTGAACTGAATAGGGGTGGCCTAATCCTCTTCAATGCAACGCTGGACGCTGATGACGCCAAAAGTGGCGTTTTCGATGCCCAGCCGAGCTGGAAGTGGAGTTACAGGAAGCGCCGTAGCATACATGACCGCGCTCTACCGAGGGAAACCTTGATTACACGCGTAGGGCCGTTGGTCGCGGCACCTGAACGGTTTGCCAAGCGAAGCTAAGCTCTAGATGGGGAGTGAGTCTTATCTTCAATGAGGTGAGGGATGGTTGAGTCACAACGAAAAGTAACTAAGCCGGAGTTGTACGAAAAGCTGATAGAGCGCCTGGGGCTGGCCCTGGATGCCGCAAGGACAGCTGGCCGGTTACGCGATGAGCGTCCGGTGGAGCTGGAACTTCGCGGGTTGAGCCGCGCAGAGTTCGAACTGATCATGGCTTATCTGGACCGTAGTGAGCATGAGGCGCAAGGATGCTTGTCATCAGAAACAGTGAAGCCTAAGGACGTTCCCCGTTCGGCGAAAATAATCTGGTTGCAAGACAAGCTCTCTCGCAGAGACGCGGTAAAGGTCCGGTCCCTGCTGGTCAAGTAAGTGATCAGGCAAGTGTGTGTTGCCCCAAGCGGGCGCATGAAGTCGCCCATGATGGCTTTTTGATGAAAAGGCCTTCCATCTTAGTTGTCGCATTGCTTCAACCCACTTAGGCTTCGGGCATCTCTGGAGATGCCCGATGCCCTTTCGTTATTTCGTTAAACAACTGCTTCTGCCGCCCGGTATTTTTTTGCTGTTGCTGGCGCTTGCCTGGTGGTTGCGCCGCTCAAGACCACGCCTTGCGGGGCTGTGTTTTGCCTTGGGGGCCGGAGGGTTCTGGTTGATGAGCTTGCCGGTCGTTGTGCAGTGGAGTGCCAAAGCCCTTGAGCGTGAAGCCCCGCTGGCCCGCAGCGAATGGACGACTCTGGCCGAGCGCGCGGATGTGATTGTGGTGCTGGGGGCGGGGCGCGAACGCGGGGACCTTGCCTGGGGGGCCGATCAGCCGACCGGTGTGGCGCTGGAGCGTGAGCGTTATGCGGCGCGGCTGGCCAAGGCGTCGGGTTTGCCGGTGTTGACCAGCGGTGGTTTGCATTACGGCACGCCGCCGACTGAAGCGAAGTTGATGGCCGATTCGCTACAGGATGATTTCGGGGTCACGGTTCGTTGGCAGGAAGGGCGCAGCCGCACCACCTGGGAAAACGCTCAATTCACTGCCGAACTGCTGGAGCCTTTGGGGTTGAAGCGGGTCGTGGTGGTGACGCAAGCCTGGCATATGCCGCGCAGCGTCTGGAGTTTCGAGCAGGCGGGTTTTACCGTGGTGCCGGCTCCGGTGGGCTTTTTAGGCACCGATAATGGCGAACCGCTGGGTGGCTGGATGCCGACGTTCAAGTCGATCTGGCGATCCGGTCAGTTGTTGAATGAGGCGGTGGGGCAGATCGGGTATTCGATTTTTTACCGCTGAATTGATCGTTCCCACCTCTGTGGCGAGGGAGCTTGCTCCCTCGCCACAAGCGCTTAAACCGTCTTGGCGATCCGGCTGGCCAACAGTGCCCAGCCAAACAGCAGTGCGCAAAGGATGAGCAGTGGCCACGAGCGCCATTGCAGGTAAGGCGTCAGGTTGTGCATCGGCACCACGTCACCGTAGAGAATGCCGCGTTCGAATTGCGGGATCTGCGCAGTGATCTTGCCGAAGGGGTCGATCAACCCGGTGACACCGTTGTTGGTGGCGCGAATCATCCAGCGGCCAGCCTCAAGCGCCCGCATCTGCGCCATCTGCAGGTGTTGCAGCGGGCCGATGGAGGTGCCGAACCAGGTGTCGTTGCTGATGGTCAGCAGCAAATCGCTGCGCGCCGAAAGGCTGGCGGCAAATTCCGGGTAGACCACTTCGTAGCAGATGAACGGTGCAATCTGATAACCCTTGGCTTGCAACAACGGCTGATCGGCCGGGCCGCGGGCGAAATCCGACATCGGCAGATCGAAGAACGCAATCAGGCCACGCAGCAGCTCTTGCAGCGGTACGTATTCGCCAAACGGCACCAGTTTCTGCTTGAGGTAAGTGCCCTCGCCCTGGCCGACCACGGTGATGCCATTGTAGAAGCGTTTCTCGTGGTGCACTTCCTCGCGGATCGGCACGCCGGTAATCAGTGCCGAATTACGTTCGGCGGCGAAGCTGCCCATCATGTTCAGGTAGCCCTCGGCAGACTCCTTGAGCACCGGGACCGCGGTTTCCGGCCAGATCAGCAGGTCGACACGTTTGGAGCTGAAGCTCATGTCGCGGTACAGCGCCAGTTGCGCGTTGAGCTGCGCCGGGTCCCACTTCATGCTTTGTTCGATGTTGCCCTGAATCGCCGCGACACTCAGCGGATTGCCCGAAGGGCTGGTCCAGGCGTGGCCTTTGAGTGACAGGCCGATGAGCCACGGCGCGGCCAGCAATAGCAGGCCAGCGACAACAAAACCTTTGCGTCCGGCCTTGATCAGGCGTGGCAGGTTGTACACAAGCGCTGCGGTCAGGGCCAGGCTGAAGGAAATCAGCCACATGCCGCCCAATGGCGCCAATCCGGCAAGCGGGCCGTCGAGTTGGCTGTAACCGGAATAGAGCCATGGAAAACCGGTGAGGAACCAGCCACGAAACGCTTCCTGGCCCACCCACAGCGCCGCGAATGCCAAGGCGTCGGCCAATGGCGCTTCGTTACGGCGCAACCAGCGCGCCCAGAGCCAGGCGGGCAGGGCGAAGAACCAGGCAATCGCGGCGGTGAACGCCAGCATCAGCAACCCGGCCAGCAGCATCGAAGCGCCGCCGAAGTTGTGAATGCTGTAGTAGATCCAGCTGGTGCCGGCGCCAAACAGGCCGAAACCAAAGCACCAGCCACGACCCAGCGCCTGACGAGGTGTCAGTTCACGAAGGCCTGCATAGAAAAAGCCGACCGCCAGCAACGCCAGCGGCCAGATATCGAACGGCGCCAAGGCCAGGGTGGTGAGTGCACCGGCCGCCACGGCCAGCAGGTTACCGGGCCAGCCGGGGCGGGTGATCCAACGCATGTCAGTCCTTAACGGGCTATAGGGGTCAAGCGCAGCAAGTGAATGCGACGGCTGTCGGCGTTCAGGATGCGGAAGCGATAGGCGCCGATTTCAGTGATTTCGTTGCGTTTTGGCAAGTGCCCGAACGCGCTCATCACCAGGCCGCCAACGGTGTCGAATTCGTCGTCGGAGAATTCGCTGTCGAAGAACTCGTTGAAGTTCTCGATCGGCGTCAGGGCCTTGATCAGGAAGTCGCCGCTTGGCAGTGGCTTGATGTAGCTGTCTTCTTCAACGTCGTGCTCGTCTTCGATGTCGCCGACGATTTGCTCGAGCACGTCTTCGATGGTTACCAGACCCGCCACGCCGCCGTATTCGTCGATGACGATGGCCATGTGGTTATGGTTGGCGCGGAACTCGCGCAGCAACACGTTCAGACGCTTGGACTCGGGCACGAACGTGGCCGGACGCAGCAGATCCTTGATGTTGAAGCTGTCGCCGTTCTCCTTGAGGATCAGCGGCAGCAGATCCTTGGCCAGCAACACGCCCATGACGTCGTCGTGGCTCTCGCCGATTACCGGGTAACGCGAATGCGCGGACTCAACCACGGCCGGGAGGAATTCACGGGGTGTCTGAGTCGCCTTGATGCTGACCATCTGCGAGCGCGGGACCATGATGTCGCGTACTTGCAGGTCAGCGACCTGGATGGCGCCCTCGACGATGGCCAGCGCTTCGCTGTCCAGCAACTTGTTCTGATGGGCATCACGCAGAAGCTCCAGCAGCTCCTGACGGTTTTTCGGCTCATGGGCAAAAGCCTGGGTGAGTTTACCCAGCCAGGACTTTTGCCCGTTGCTCGATCGATCTTCGCTCATAGCGATTACTCTGAATCCTTTGTTGTAACGATAGGGGATGTTTCGGTTTCGTCGTCCGCATACGGGTCAGGATGACCCAATTGTGCAAGCAACGTTCGTTCCAGTGCTTCCATTTCTTCGGCTTCGTCATCATCTATATGGTCGTAACCAAGCAGATGCAAGCAGCCGTGAATGACCAGATGCGCCCAGTGGGCCTTCAATTCCTTGCCTTGCTCGGCAGCCTCGCGCTCGACCACGGCCACGCAGATCACCAGATCGCCCAGCAACGGGATGTCCAGCAATTCGTCGGGCACATCGGCAGGGAACGACAACACATTGGTTGCGTAATCCTTTTGACGCCAGGTGTAGTTCAGCTCGCGGCCTTCTTCCTCGTCGACCAGGCGAATGGTCAATTCGGAGTCGGCGGTGCGCTGACGCAGGGCCAGTTCGCACCATTGGCGGAACTCGGCTTCGCTGGGGGCGGGCGCTTCGGTCGCCAGTTGCAGATCAAGCTCAAGCATCGTGGCGATTGCCCTTTTCGGCGGAAAGCGTTGCAGGTTCGTCAATCAGGCGATTTTCGAAGCGCTCATAGGCTTCGACAATGCGCTGCACCAACGGGTGGCGCACGACGTCTTTGGGTTTGAAGTGGGTAAAGCTGATGCCCGGTACTTCCTTGAGCACGTCGATCACATGAATCAGCCCGGACTTGGTGCCCTTTGGCAGGTCGATCTGGGTGATGTCGCCGGTGATGACCGCGGTCGAGCCAAAACCGATTCGTGTCAGGAACATCTTCATCTGTTCGACGGTGGTGTTCTGGCTTTCGTCGAGGATGATAAAGCTGTTGTTCAGCGTGCGGCCTCGCATGTAAGCCAGCGGCGCGACTTCGATCACCTGGCGTTCGATCAGCTTGGCGACGTGTTCAAAGCCGAGCATTTCGTACAGCGCGTCATACAGCGGGCGCAGGTACGGGTCGATTTTTTGTGCCAGGTCGCCGGGCAGGAAGCCGAGTTTCTCGCCGGCCTCGACCGCTGGACGTACCAGCAGGATGCGGCGGATCTGCTCGCGCTCCAGCGCATCGACTGCGCAGGCAACGGCCAGATAGGTCTTGCCGGTACCGGCCGGGCCGATGCCGAAGTTGATATCGTTGCCCAGGATTTCCTTCACGTAGCGCAGCTGATTCAAGCCGCGAGGGCGAATCATGCCTTTTTTGGTGCGCAGGGCGACTGAGGGTTCGGCGGGCGAATGGTTGTCCATTTCTTCCACGGCCGATTCCTGCAGGAACAGGTGGACCATGTCTGGCGACAGCTCGCTACTCTTGGTTTCACGGTAGAGGCGGCGCAGCAGGTTTTCCGCGGAGATGGTGTGCTTGGGCTCGCCGATCAATTCGAACTGATTGCCGCGATTGCGGATCACGATCGCCAGGCGCTGTTCGATCAAGCGCAAATGCTCGTCGAATTGCCCGCACAGATTGGCGAAGCGATGAGCCTCAAAGGGCTCGAGGATGAAGCGATGTGGTTCTATGGGTGCGTTCAAGGTTGTTTTTAGCCGCCCTGGGGCAATGGAGATGAATCAAGGATAACGCCAGAGGCCTGGGTGCGAAAGCTCTTAAACAGGCCAACATCAAACACCCATTCCATACCTGTGGCGAGGGAGCTTGCTCCCGCTGGAGTGCGAAGCGCTCCCACCCCAGCCTCTGCGGTTTTTCGGGGGATACCGAAGCGACCGGTTTGCGGCGGCTTCGCAACCGAGCGGGAGCAAGCTCCCTCGCCACAAGAGTCCGCGTTAGCCCTGTTGAATCAACGAGCCACGCAGTGAGTGCGGCTGTGCGGCGTCGATGTGCACGTCGGCGAACTGGCCGATCAAGGTCGGATTGTCGCAGCGGAAGTTTACGATTCGATTATTCTCGGTCCGGCCTTGCAGTTCACCCGGGTCTTTTTTCGAGTAATCGGTCACCAGGATCCGCTGGGTCGAACCGACCATTTGTCGGCTGATCTCGAAGCCTTGCTGGTTCAGGCGATGTTGCAAGGCGTTCAGGCGCTCTTTTTTCAGCTCTTCCGGGGTTTCGTCGGCCAGGTCGGCGGCCGGGGTGCCCGGGCGCTGGCTGTAGACGAACGAGTAGGAGAAGTCGAAACCGACGTCTTCAATCAGCTTCATGGTCTGTTCGAAGTCTTTTTCGGTCTCGCCGGGGAAACCGACGATAAAGTCCGAACTGATGCAAATGCCCGGCACGGCGGCGCGCAGCTTGCGCAGTTTCGACTTGTACTCGAGTGCGGTGTGGTTGCGCTTCATCGCCGCCAGAATCCGGTCCGAACCCGACTGCACCGGCAAATGCAGGTGTTTGACCAGTTCCGGTACATCGGCGTGGGCTTGGATCAGGCTGTCGGAGAACTCCAGCGGGTGCGACGTGGTGTAGCGGATGCGGTCGATGCCATCGACAGCCGCCACCACACGGATCAGCTCGGCCAGATCGGCCAGGCGTCCATCGTGAGTCAGGCCGCGATAGCCGTTGACGTTCTGCCCCAGCAGGGTGACTTCACGCACGCCGTTCTCGGCCAGGTGAATGATCTCGGCGATCACGTCGTCGAACGGTCGGCTGACTTCTTCACCGCGGGTATAGGGCACTACGCAGAAAGTGCAGTACTTGCTGCAACCTTCCATCACCGACACATAGGCGCTTGGGCCATCGATGCGCGGTTCCGGCAGGTGGTCGAATTTTTCGATTTCCGGGAACGAGACGTCGACTTGCGGCAGTTTGGTCAGGCGCGCGGCGTCGATCATTTCCGGCAGGCGGTGCAGGGTCTGCGGGCCGAAGACCACGTCGACATAGGGCGCGCGGTCGCGGATTGCCGCGCCTTCCTGGCTGGCCACGCAACCGCCGACGGCGATGACCATTTCCGGGTTGGCGAGCTTCAGTTCGCGCCAGCGGCCGAGCTGGGAATACACCCGGTCCTGGGCGCGTTCGCGAATCGAGCAGGTGTTGAGCAGGATGACATCCGCATCTTCGGCGCGCGCCGTCACTTCCAGGGCCTGATGTTCGCCCAGCAGATCAACCATGCGCGAGCTGTCGTACTCGTTCATCTGGCAACCGTGGGTTTCGATATAAAGCTTCTTGGCCATGGACGGAGTCATCACGTGATTCAAAGAACCGCGCATTATAGGGAACAAGTCCCCAGGTTCCTACCGTCGTGCGTCCAGCGGCTATGCTATAGTTCGCGCCCTCATTTTTATCCCTCGATGTGTTACTCGCCCACCATGACCAAACGTGAAGCTCCAATCTACAAGGTGATTTTCCTCAACCAGGGCCAGGTGTTCGAAATGTACGCCAAGCAGATCTATCAAAGTGATCTGTGGGGCTTTCTGGAAGTGGAAGAGTTCGTCTTTGGCGAGCGCACGCAAGTGGTCGTCGATCCGAGCGAAGAGAAGCTCAAGGCTCAGTTCGAAGGCGTGGTGCGCAGTTTTGTGCCGATGCATTCGATTGTGCGCATCGACGAAGTCGAGCGCATGGGCACCCCGAAAATCAGCGAAGCCCGTGGCGCGGTCGGCAATGTCATGCCGTTTCCGATGCCGATGCCTGAGAAGTAAGCCTCAGAATCGAGTCGCCCCCATCGCGAGCAGGCTCGCTCCCACCGTGGATTGTGTTGATGCACAAATCAAATGTGGGAGCGAGCCTGCTCGCGATGGGGCCAGTCAGGTCCGCGCTGGATTCAGGGTAATGGCGAGAACGGCGTACGCCCGTCTGCGCTTTGCAGTTCCATCAGGTATTTACGGAAAATTTGCCCCAGCACCTGGGTGGCGACTTCCAGTTCATCGCGTTGCATGTGCTCGGCGACTTCGTCGGCGGTGTCCAGCGCATCTTCCGCGCCGTTGACTGCGGCCATTTTCAGCACGATATACGCCTGAACGTTATTGGCCGGCACGCCTTCGCCATGGAAGAACATGATGCCGAGTTTGAATTGCGCCTGAGCGTGGCCTTGCAGCGAAGCTTTTTCGAAGTAGCTCAGGGCTTGATTGAGGTCGCGCGGTACGCGTTTGCCTTCGTAGTAGAACTCGCCCAACTCGTATTGCGCTTCCGCATCCCCGGCATCTGACGCTTTCTGGCAGGCGGCGAGCGCCTCCTTCAGGTCTTCAGGCTGGGTATTGAGGGTGCAACGACCCATCGCTGGGATCAACAACGAGTTGCCGCCTGCTTGTGCGTGCGCGAGCAGGGGCTGAAGGAGCAACAGGCAGCCCAGTGCAAGGGCGCGGCCGGTGCGGTTCATGGGAATCGACTTACCTCTGAAGGGCGCGCGGACCCGTCGAGGGATCCAATAAGCGCGCATTATGAAATAAGCAGGACCTACCTTACAAAGTCTTTACTCGTTTTTCTGCCGCGCGGGGATTATATCTGCCGCTTTTGGGGGATTTAGGCGTGTTGCGTAAGAAATAAGGTAGGGGTGTGGGATAAAGCTGACGCCGACAATCGTCGACGTCAGCGTCTATCGCTTACTTCAATGCAGCGAATGCACGTTCAGCGGCGTCCAGCGTCAGTTTCAGCTCGGCTTCGCCATGAGCGATCGAGGTGAAACCGGCTTCGAAGGCGCTTGGTGCCAGGTATACGCCACCTTCGAGCATCAGGTGGAAGAAGCGTTTGAACAGGTTGGCATCGCTGGCCATCACGTCATCGAAGGTCACGATGTCGTCGGCGCCGCTGAAGTACAGGCCAAACATGCCGCCGGCCTGGGTGGTCACGAACGGGATGCCAGCGGCGTCGGCGCGCTGTTGCAGGCCATCGAGCAGGCGGCTGGTGTACTCGCTGAGTTCGGCGTGGAAGCCTGGGCGGCTGATCAGGCGCAGGGTGGTCAGGCCGGCGGCCATGGCCAGCGGGTTACCCGACAGAGTGCCCGCCTGGTAAACCGGGCCCAGCGGTGCGATGTGCGACATGATTTCGCGTTTGCCGCCGAAGCAGCCGACCGGCATGCCGCCACCGATGATCTTGCCGAAGGTGCTCAGGTCCGGGGTTACGCCGTAGTGTGCCTGGGCACCACCGAGGGCGACGCGGAAACCGGTCATCACTTCGTCGAAAATCAACACCACGCCGTGTTTGTCACACAGGCTGCGCAGGCCTTCGAGGAAACCTGGGGCTGGCGGCACGCAGTTCATGTTGCCCGCCACAGGCTCGACGATGATGCACGCCACGTCCTGGCCAACCTCGGCGAGCATTTTTTCAACGGCGTCGATGTCGTTGAATGGCAGCGTCAGGGTGTGTTTGGCGAAGGCGGCAGGCACCCCGGCAGAGCTTGGCACGCCTTGGGTCAGCAGGCCGGAACCGGCTTTCACCAGCAGGCTGTCGGAGTGACCGTGGTAGCAACCTTCGAACTTGATGATGCTGTCGCGGCCGGTGAAACCACGGGCCAGGCGAATCGCGCTCATGGTCGCTTCGGTGCCGGAGCTGACCATGCGCACCATTTCCATCGACGGCACGATCGAGCAGACCAGGTCGGCCATCTCGGTTTCCATCGCGGTCGGGGCGCCGTAGGACAGACCGTGCTCAAGCTGCTTGCGCACTGCGTCGAGCACGTCCGGGTGGCTGTGGCCGAGAATCATCGGGCCCCAGGAGCCGACGTAATCGACATAACGCTTGTCGTCTTCGTCCGTCACGTAGGCGCCTTCGGCGTGCTTGAAGAACAGCGGCGTGCCGCCGACGCTCTTGAAGGCACGAACAGGCGAGTTCACGCCGCCGGGAATGTGTTTCTGGGCGTTGGCAAACAGGGTTTCGGAACGAGACATGATTGGGTTCTCAAAAATCGGTAATTGAATACTTAAGCTTTGAACAAGTCGTTGAAGGCGCGAGCACGGCGCGTCACTTCTTGAGTGTTCTCGGCGCCAAACAGTCCATGCACCACGGCCAGCAGATCAACCCCGTGGGCCACCAGCGGGGCGGCGTTGTCGAGGGTGATGCCGCCGATCGCGCAGATCGGCAGGTGCAGTGTGCTGCGGGCCTGATCGAGCAGTTCGAGACTGCAGGTCGGCGCGCCGGGCTTGGTGTTGGAATTGAAGAAGCGGCCGAAGGCGACGTAACTGGCGCCTTCCTTTGCCGCTTGTTCGGCGAGTTCGAGTTGCGCGTGGCAGGTCGAACCGATGATTGCCTGTCGACCCAGCAGCGAGCGGGCCGGGGTGAGTGGCCCGTCGGTCTGTCCCAGGTGTACACCGACGCCCAGGCGCGCGGCCAGTTCGGCGTCGTCATTGATGATCAGCTGGGTCTTGTAGCGTCCGCACAGGTCATGCAGGGCCTCGGCCTCACGCAGTCGGCGGGCCTCGTCGCTGCTTTTGTCGCGGTACTGCAGCAAGGTGACGCCGCCGTCCAGCGCAGCCTCCACGTAAGGCAGGAACTTGCCGGCCAGCAGTTGGCTGTCGGTAATGGCGTACAGGCCACGTAGTTTCATCGTGCAGGCCTCATGGCGTTACGAACAAAAGTCCAGTGGCAGACGGCGTGGCACGAACTGGCCTTTGCCCAGCTGTTCGGCGTCTCGCAGGGTGCGCCACGTGTAATTGAGTGCCGACTGTACCGCGCTGGCCAGGTGTTCGCCCTGGGCCAGGCGTCCGGCCAGAGCGCTGGCCAAGGTGCAGCCCGAACCATGATAGCTGCCGGGCAGACGCTGGCAGGTGTAGGTGTGGCGGCTGCCGTCGCGGCTGTACAGGCGATTATGCACTTCGTGTTCGTCGCCATGACCGCCGGTGATCAGCAGGTGCTTGACGTAAGGCAGGAGTTTTTCTGCGCATTCATCGGCCGTGCCTTCGGGCAATTCGGCAAGGATGCGTGCTTCCGGGAGGTTAGGGGTGGCGATGATCGCCAGTGGCAGCAGGCGCTCGCGCATGGCGTAGCCGACTTCGTCCTTGCCCAGTCGTCCGCCACCGCCGGCGCGCAGCACCGGGTCACAGACCACCGGCAAATGCGGATGCGCCTGAAGCAGTTCGACCACGGTGTCGACCATTTCCAGTGAGCCGAGCATACCCAGCTTGACCGCCGCGACCGTCGAGTCGTTGAGCACGGCGTTGGCTTGTGCCAGCACCCACTCACGGTCGAGAACGCGGAAATCGCTGACGTTGACCGTGTCTTGCACAGTCAGCGCGGTAACTGCCGGGGCAGCATGACAACCCTGAGCGAGCAGGGCTTCGATATCTGCCTGCAAGCCGGCGCCACCACTTGGGTCGTGGCCGGAGAGACAGAGGACAACGGGGCGAGAGCTGTAGATATTCATGGTGCGCGAGCTTACCACCAAACATCTTTTTTCGGTGTGCCGACCGATAACCCATGACTCGGTCTTTGTAGCAGCAGCCTTCGGCAGCTGCTACGAGGAGTGGGGTATTGTCATAATCTGACCGACTCGATAATCCAGGTTCTGTTAGATGTTCTGAAAGGCCCGTTCTAGAGCCTTTAGACTAAATTTTCCAATGGTGTTCAATTGCCATCAATGGCTATGCTAGAGTGGATCCAAACCAATAACAGGTAATGCCGGTTTTACGTCTACTCAAAGGGAATGGGGGGCTTCCTGACACAACCGGACTGGCCACGCTGGGGCTTTATGCGCTATTTGCTGTTGTTGCTGTTGAGCTTGCCGATGTTGGCGGCCGCAGCCGATTTTGATGAGCTCACCCAAAGCCTCCCCTTGGGACGAGTCATGCAGGTGTACGAAGATGTCGCCGGCACTGCATCCATCGCCGATGTACGCGCGCAAGCGGCGGCCGGYAACTTCAAGACCCACGACAAAGACACGTTGAATGCCGGTTATTCGCATTCGGCGTTCTGGCTCAAAGTCGATCTGCACTACCGCCCGATCAACCCCGACGCTCAACGCCGATGGTTGCTGGAACTGGCTTATCCGCCGATGGACCATATCGACCTCTATCTGCCGGACAGCACCGGTGAATATCGATTGGTCAGTCGTACTGGCGATACCTTGCCGTTCGCCAGTCGCCAGGTTCGACAAAACAACTACCTGTTCAAACTGGACTTCGTCCCCGATCAGCGCGAAACGCTGTACTTGCGCCTGCAAAGCGAGGGTTCGATACAGGCGCCACTGACCCTTTGGTCGAGCACCGCCTATCTGGAAGACCAGCCCTTGCGCCTGTATGTACTTGGTCTGATTTACGGCGTACTGCTCGGGATGCTGGTCTACAACCTGTTCATCTTTTTGAGCGTGCGTGACACCAGCTACCTCTACTACATCTTCTATATCGCCTCGTTCGGTCTCTATCAGCTGTCGGTCAATGGCGCGGCAGTCGAGTATTTCTGGCCGAACAACCCGTGGTGGGCCAACGCCTCGACACCGTTTTTCATTGGCAGCGCCGCCCTGTTCGGCAGCCAGTTCGCCCGCAGCTTCCTGCAAACGGCCAGTTGCAGTCGCTGGCTCGATCGCCTGCTGTTGGTGTTGATCGCGTGCAGTGCAGTGGTGGTCGGGCTGTCGTTGATGACCAGCTACGCCCTGGCCCTGCGCCTGGCGACGGCGTTGGCGTTGATCTTCACCGTGGTGATTTTCTTCGCCGGGATTTTCGCCTGGTGGCGCGGCCTGCGGGTGGCGCGCTACTTCATCATTGCCTGGTCGGCGTTTCTGCTTGGCGGTGTCGTCAATACATTGATGGTGCTCGGCTATCTGCCCAACGTGTTCCTGACCATGTACGCCAGTCAGATCGGCTCGGCAATTGAAGTTGCGCTGCTGTCGCTGGCCCTGGCCGACCGGATCAATGCCATGCGCGAGCAGCAGGCGCAGACGCTGTTTGACGCCGGGCAGAAGCTCGAAGTGTTGAACCAGCAACTGGCTCGCAGTAACCAGCTCAAGGATGAATTTCTCGCGACGCTGACCCACGAACTGCGCACCCCGATGAACGGCGTGATCGGTTCACTGGAGTTGATGCAGACCGTCGACCTCGACCCGGAGCTCGAGCAGTATCAACAAACGGCTGCCGGTTCGGCGCGGGACATGATGCGCATGGTCAACGGCATTCTGACCCTGACTGAATTGCAGGCTGGCCGACTCAAGGTGTACCCCGAAGCGTTCAGCTTGCGCGCGATGGTCGAGACCTTGCAGCAGCAGTTCGCCGCCAATGCCGCGAGCAAAGCCTTGGACTTCAAGGTCGATCTGACCCCGGGGCTACCCGACCGTCTGCACGGTGACAGCGCCAAGCTGGCGCAAAGTCTGGGGTGCTTGCTGGATAACGCGATCAAGTTCACCCGGGTGGGTGGACTGGCCCTGCGGGTCAGCGGCAAGTTTGCCGAAGAGGGGCGTCTGGCGCTGTCTTTCGCCGTGATCGACACCGGCATCGGTTTCACCGATCTGGGTGAAGCCACGCTGTATCAGCGGTTCTTCCAGCTCGACGGCTCGATGACGCGCGAATACGGTGGGTTGGGTGTCGGCCTGGCGATATGTCGGCAATTGGTCGAGCTGCTTGGCGGGCGTTTGACCCATCGCTCCGAGCCCGGACGCGGTAGCCGCTTCCAGCTTGATGTCGAGTTCGATGTGGTGAATGTCGTGCAACCGGTCGTCGCCCAATCGCGCCAGGTTCACGTTAGCGTCCGTTTGCGCGCACCGCAGGATTGCACGGTGTTGCTGGTCGACGACAACAACATCAATCAGTTGGTGGTGCGTGGCATGTTGCTCAAGCTCGGCTATCGGGTTCGCAGCACCGACAGCGGTGAGGCGGCGCTGGAGTTTTTGCGTCGCGAGTCGTTCGATGCGGTGCTGATCGACTGCCCGTTGCCGCTGCTCGACGGACTGTCGATCGACAGCCTGATCCGCGCATTGCCCGGTTATGCCGAGTTGCCGGTGCTGGCGGCGGTGGTCTCGGTACAGGGGCTGGATCTTGAGCGCGGATTGACCGATTACCTCAGTAAACCGGTGAAATTCGAAGAGTTGCAAGCGACGCTCTATCGTCGGGTGCTTTGTCCGAAACAAGGTGAAAGCGCCGATATTTAGGCGGATATGCCACTTTGTTCGGTGGGGAGGCGGTGCTTAACTGAAGGTCTCAACTGACCCAAGGAGGCCCCGCCATGAACCTGCATCAGTTCGCCGAAACCCACGAAGTCACCAACCAGCCGCCATCGCTGGATGGGGCCAATCTCTACCGCATCGACCTGCCGTTGCAAGAGTGGGCGCGGCGTTTCGGGGCGGGTTGGGCTAACGCGCGCATCGACGCGTATGGCGCTTTGGCCGGTGGTCCGTTGATGGAAGCGGGGTTCCTGGCCAACCAGAACAAGCCGGTCTTCAGCAGCCATGATCGCTACGGCCACCGCATCGATCTGGTGGAGTTTCACCCGGCTTACCATGAGCTCATGCGCACGGCGGTCGAGCACGGCTTGACCTCCTTGCCCTGGACCGATCCGCAGTCCGGTGCCCACGTTGCCCGCGCGGCCATGAGTTACCTGCACAGCCAGGCCGAAGCCGGCAGTGGCTGTCCGCTGACCATGACCTTCGCCAGTGTCCCGGCATTGCGCCTGCAACCGGACATCGCCAAACAGTGGCTGCCGAAAATTCTCGCCACCGCCTATGACCCGCGCAATGTTGGCATGGCCCACAAGGCCGGCGTCACCATCGGCATGGCAATGACCGAGAAGCAGGGCGGCACCGACGTTCGGGCCAACACCACCAAGGCTTATCCGGTCGGTGCTGCGGGGCCGGGCCAGGCCTATGAGCTGGTGGGGCACAAATGGTTCTGCTCAGCGCCGATGTGCGATGCATTCCTGACCCTGGCGCAAACCGACAAGGGCCTGACCTGTTTCCTGCTGCCACGCCATCGCCCGGATGACACGCGCAACCAGTTCTATATCCAGCGGCTGAAAAACAAACTCGGTAATTGCTCCAATGCCTCCAGCGAAGTCGAGTTTCGTGGGGCGCTGGCGTGGATGATCGGCGAAGAAGGGCGCGGCGTGCCGACCATCATCGAGATGGTGGCCATGACCCGCTTCGATTGCATGGTCGGCTCCAGCGCCCTGATGCGTCAGGCATTGACCCAGGCCAGCCATCACTGCGCCCACCGGATGGTTGGCGGCAAATTGCTCAGTGAACAACCGTTGATGCAAAACGTGCTCGCCGACCTGGCGCTGGAAAGCGAAGCCGCGCTGGCGTTGAGCCTGCGCATGGGCCGGGCGCTGGATCACCTTGATGACACTCGGGAAGCCAAGTTCGCCCGACTGGTAACGGCAGTGGGCAAATACTGGATCTGCAAACGTGCGCCGGCCATGATCAACGAAGCCGCCGAATGCATGGGCGGTGCGGGTTACGTCGAAGACAGCATTCTGCCGCGCCTGTACCGTGAGGCGCCGGTGAACTCGACGTGGGAAGGTTCCGGCAACGTTCAATGCCTTGACGTATTGCGAGCGCTGTCGAAAGAGCCGGGTGTGCTCGATGCGCTGTTCAGCGAACTGGGCGATGGTCATGGCGACAAGCGTCTGGCCGCACACATCAGCCAGTTGCAGGCGGCGTTCAAGGACACCGATGACATTCAATACCGCGCCCGGCAGCTGACCGAAGACATCGCCCTGGGCCTGCAGGCCAAGCTGTTGCTCGAAGCAGGCAACGCCACCGTCAGCGATGCCTTCATCGCCAGCCGGTTGGGAACGGCCGGCCGGGTTTACGGCACCTTGCCGCGCGGCCTGGATGTGGAAGCGATTGTGGCGCGTTCGACACCGCAGGGTTTCTGATCACCATCGCTCCCACAGGGTATTTCAGTGCATCAGCAATGGTGTATAGCCAACACACAATGGTTTCCGTGAAGCGATGTTGCAGGCAAGATGAAGGTCTGCAAGTCAGAACACAGGAAGCTGATCGTGACCGAAGCCTTTATTGTCGTTCAAACCGCCGAACAAGCCGTCGATCGGCTTGCCGCTCTGCACGAGCGGGCCACCACGGCGTTGAGTCAGGCGCTCAAGCGTTATCTGAAGGACCGCATCGAACCCGACGCCGAGCAGCGTGCGATGTTTCGTTATCCGGAATTACGCCTGACCTACCTTTGTCAGGGCGAAGTCCCACAGACCACGCGGGCTTACGCCAAGGTCCAGTTGCCGGGGACCTACAGCGTCACCGTCACCCATCCGGCGGCTTTTCGTAAGTATTTGCTGGAGCAACTGGTGCCGCTGATGCATGACTTCACCGTGACGGTGGAAGTCGGCGTCAGTGAGCAGAACATTCCTTACCCGTACGTGGTCGAGCAGGGCGATGAACTGGCCGGCTCCGGTGTCACCGCTGCGGTGCTGGCGCGAGTGTTCCCGAGTACCGATTTGTCGGCCGCCACCGATGGCATTGCCGATGGTTTGTACGACTGGGAAAACACCGACCCGCTACCGCTTGCGTTGTTCGATGCAGCGCGGGTGGATTTCTCTCTGCGCCGTCTGGTGCACTACACCGGCAGCGACTGGCGCCATGTCCAGCCGTGGATCCTGTTGACCAACTACCACCGTTATGTCGACCAGTTCATCACCCACGGCCTGGAGCAACTGCGCACCGATCCGCGTTTTGTGCGCATGGTCTTGCCGGGCAACGTGATCATCGACAAGAGCATGGATCACGGCGAAGCGTCTTCCATTGCCGCTGGCGTGGTCTGGCACCGTTATCAAATGCCGGCCTATCACCTGCAAGCGTCTGATGGCCACGGCGTCACCCTGGTGAACATTGGTGTCGGCCCGTCCAACGCCAAGAACATCACCGACCACCTGGCCGTGTTGCGCCCGCATTGCTGGCTGATGATCGGTCACTGCGGCGGCCTGCGGCAGTCGCAGACCATCGGTGATTACGTGCTGGCCCACGCTTATATGCGTCGCGACGGGATTCTCGACCGGGTGGTGCCGCCGAACATTCCGATTCCGGCCCTGGCCGAAGTGCAGATGGCCTTGCAGCAAGCGGCAGCCAACGTCACTGGCGAAAAGGGCGATGACCTGAAAAAACGCCTGCGTACTGGCACCGTGCTGACCTACGACGACCGTAACTGGGAATTGCGCTGGGCTCAGGAGCGTCCGTTGATCAACCTGTCTCGCGCGGTTGCCGTGGATATGGAAAGCGGCACCATCGCTGCGCAAGGCTATCGTCTGCGCGTGCCGTACGGCACCTTGCTGTGTGTGTCGGACAAGCCGCTGCACAGCGAAATCAAGTTGCCGGGTTCGGCCAACGCCTTCTATGAGCGTGCGGTCAGCCAGCACTTGAAGATCGGTATCGCGGCGGTGGATCTGTTGCGCACCGAGCTCAACTCGTTGCACTCGCGCAAACTGCGCAGCTTCGACGAGCCGCCGTTCCGCTGATTGGATGGTGGTTATTTAACGGTCGGGCCACTAGCATGGTGAGCCCTGACCGTTAGATGTTGTTTTTGCCATGCCGCGTCCTCCTCGTCCCGCTTCCCGCCGCCCCGGCGTGAAACCTGCGCAATCCTCTTCAGCCACGCGACGTGTTGCCAAAGCGCCACCGGCCGAGCCGAAGCTGATTCTGTTCAACAAACCCTTCGATGTGCTGACGCAGTTCAGCGATGGTGAAGGGCGGGCGACGCTCAAGGACTACATCGAGATTCCCGGGATCTACCCGGCAGGACGGCTGGACCGTGACAGCGAAGGCTTGCTGCTGCTGACCAACGATGGCCAGCTTCAGGCGCGCATTGCTGATCCGAAACACAAGTTGGCCAAGACCTATTGGGTGCAAGTGGAAGGCGAGCCAAGCGCCGAGCAATTGCAACGCTTGCGCGAGGGCGTCGAGTTGAATGACGGCATGACCTTGCCGGCGCAGGCGCGGCAGCTGGAAGAACCTGCACTATGGCCGCGTAACCCGCCGGTGCGCTTTCGCAAAAGCGTGCCGACCAGTTGGCTGGAATTGGTGATTCGTGAAGGGCGCAACCGCCAGGTGCGGCGCATGACCGCTGCGGTTGGCTTGCCGACTCTGCGTCTGGTGCGGGTGCGAATCGGCGACTGGACGATCGAAGGCCTCGATCAGGGACAGTGGAAAGAAGTGCCGGCGCGCTTATAAAGCGCCGGATTCGATCAGGCCGATCACCACACTCTTGATGATGAACGCGGCCACGCCCAAGCCCAGCACGAAGAACAGGATGAACGAGCCGAAGCGTCCGGCCTTGGATTTTTTCGCCAGATCCCAGACGATGAAACCCATGAAAATGATCAGGATACTGACCAGACCGGTCATCATCCATTCTTCAAATACTGCAGGATCCATCGATTATCTCCAGCGCAAGCGGGGCAAAAAGGCTGGGCAAGTATACGCCAATGGATATTGGCGGCGCATTGACGTGCGTCGGTCTGCCGCAGTTGTTCATCGCCTGTGCTGGCCCCATCGCGAGCAGGCTCGCTCCCACATTGGATCTTCAGTGAACACATTATTTGTGAGCATCCGAGTTCAACTGTGGGAGCGAGCCTGCTCGCGATGGCGTACTTAGCTGCGCAGGTGAGTCAGTGGCAACTCGGTGCTGTTGAGCACCTGGTTCAGCACAAAACTTGAGCGCACGCTGGTCACGCCTTCAATGCGGGTCAGGTGGCCGAGCAGCAGTTTCTGGTAGTGGTCCATGTCCGGCACCACCACCTTGAGTTGATAGTCGGCGTCCATCCCGGTCACCAGGCTGCATTCGAGCACTTGTGGCAAGGTGCGGATGGCGGCTTCGAAGTTTTCGAAGCGCTCGGGCGTGTGCCGGTCCATGCCGATCAACACGTAGGCGGTCAGGCTCAAGCCAAGCTTCTTGCGGTCGAGCAGGGCCACCTGGCGGGTGATGTAGCCGTCGTCTTCAAGCTGCTTTACCCGCCGTGAACAAGGCGATGGCGACAGGCCGATGCGTTCGGCGAGCTCCTGATTGGAGATGCGCGCGTCGCGCTGCAATTCCGCCAAAATGCTCAAGTCGTATCGGTCGAGTTTGCTCATGAATCAGGCCTTTGTCTTAACTATTGCGGCAGATTATCTATCCAAGGTTAAAAATTGCGCAAGTCATGTTTATTTGAGCAATCTTCGCAATCCTCTGTCGCCGCCCCAAGCCTATTCTTATCACCAGAATCACTGCCCGGACAAACAGTCCACAGCGACCCGCCGAATCAGGCCAGTCGCGGCCACCACTCCCACAGGAGCTGAGTTGGCCCCCGGGCTACACACTGTCCAGAAGACGGAGTGAGGTGAGCCGACGTCAAAAGCGTCGAGCACGGACGAAGTTCTCAAAGGGAGGCCGACGGGTCTCCCTTTTTTATTGTGTGTAAATCAAGAAATAAGTCTGGCGACTGATAACCTGTTGCAGAACCGGCCTGTGCTTTTTCAGTCTTATGTATAGGTCACCACCGCAGTGAGGAATAGCATGAAGTCGCGCATCTGGCGTATGGCAGGTGTTGGTGTGTTGTGTGCAAGTGTCAGCGCGCCATTGCTGGCAGAAGGTCAGGGTGGGGAGGATCTCCTTCGTAGACAGCAACAACAGCAACAACAACACAATAATGGTGGTGGCCAGCACGAGCATGGCGGTGAAGGTCATCAGGGAGGTAATCAACCGCGTCCCGAAAACAACCCGCCTCGCGTGGAAAACATCCAGCAGCACCCGCAAAACAATCAACCTCGCGTCGAGCCCAACCAGCCACGTCCCCAATTCAATCAACCACGTCCGCAGCCTGAAATCATTCGCGGCAACAACAGCCGCCAGTTCGAACACAACGATCAGAATCAGGGAGGCGACTGGCAGAACCGTCAGCGACACGAGCCCAATGGCCAGGTTCAAGTTCGCCCAGCTCCAGCGCCGGCGAACAACCTGCCGATCCAGGGCCGTCCGGACACTGTTCGCCAGACCCAGGAGCCACAGCGCGGCTACTATCAGGACGTTCCACGGCGCAACGATTACAACCAGCGTTGGCAGGCCGGTGGTCGCGATGAGCATCGGGATGAGCGTCGCTGGCCAGGACGTCCGGAAGGACATGGCAATGGCTGGGGTGATGGCCCGCGGTATCGGCCAGGTCAAATAATCGACCGCTTCCCGGACCGCCACGACCGTGTGCCGTACCGTGGGCAGGATTATTTCTACTCCGGTGGCTATTGGTATCGCCCGCAAGGGCCGCGCTATGTGGTGGTTCATCCGCCTCGCGGGATCCGTGTGAGGTATCTGCCCGATTACGCTCAGGAGGTGTGGATCGGTGGCGCGTTGATGTTTCTGGCGGCAGGTGCGTACTACGCCTACGAGGAAAGCACTCAGGACTACGTTGTGGTTGAGCCGCCGGTAGGCAACCCGCAACCACAACCCGTCAGCAATGGTTATGACGTGGTGGCATACCCGATCAATGGGCAGCCGCCCGAGCAGGTCACTCAGGACGGTTACGATTGTTATCGTTGGGCGGTTCAGCAGAGCGGGTTTGACCCACGGACCGTGACCTATCAGCCGGCGCCACAGGTGGTACAGACTTACCGCCAGGCCGAGGGCAATTGCCTTGTCGCTCGCGGTTATCAGGTCACTTTCTGATTCTGGACGGCTGTCACCACTTCCTGCGGGTCGGCGTGCACCAGCACTTCGGCTCGCGGGTAAACGGCGTGAATGGCGTCCGCCGCTTGATCACTGATGCCGTGCGCGACTGACAGCGTCAGCTCCCCCGGCAACTCCAGGTGCAATTGCACGAACCAGTGACTGCCGGAGATCCGCGTGCGCAAGTCGTGTGCGCCGAGTACACCGGGTACGCTGCACGCCAGTTCGAGCATGTGCTGGCTGACGTCCGGTGGCAGTTCTTCATCCATCAGCACGGCAAAGCTTTCCCGGGCGATTTGTATCGCACTCCACAAAATGTAGACGGCGATCCCTAGGCCGAACCAGGCGTCGACTTGATGCCAGCCAAAACCGGCCAGTACCAACGCGACCAGGATGCTGCCGTTGAGCATCATGTCGGAACGGTAATGCAGCGAGTCGGCGCGCACCGCGCTGGAGCCGGTTTCGCGGATCACCCGGTGTTGCAGCATCAGCAGCGCCAGGGTCAGGACCAGGGAAAAGATGATCACGCCGATGCTGATCCACGGCGCGCCTACCGGTTCCGGGTGTTGCAGGCGCTCGAATGCCTGATACGCGATCAGTACCGCACTGCCGCCGATGAACAGTGCCTGAGCCATGCCCGACAAGGATTCCGCCTTGCCGTGCCCGTAGCGGTGATCGTCATCGGCCGGGCGCAACGCGTAATGCACCGCCAACAGATTGAGCAGCGACGTCACGCCGTCGAGTGCCGAGTCCGTCAGCCCGGCGAGCATGCTCACCGATCCGCTCAGCCACCAGGCAATGGCCTTGGCGACAATGAGTGTGCTCGCCACCGCCACGGAGGCGCGGGTGGCGAGGCGTAACAGGCGAGCGTGTTCCGGGCTGCTGGTCATAGGTGGAGCGTTTCCTCGGTGTTGTGCATCAAGCAGCGGGTTGCAGGCCGAGCAAGGCCAGTTGCTGAGCGCTGCCCTTGTGCTGGATCAGGCGCGGATCATCCAGCGGGAAGCTGCGGCCCAGTTCGCTTTCGAGAATGGCCTGCAACTTGTGGTTATCGACCTTGCCGTCGGCATCGATGGCCTGGCGGAGTTTCTCCGGCGCCACTTGCGCGGTCTTGCCGGGTTCGAAGTAAATCGCGCCGGTGGTGAAGTCTATGGCAAACGCGACGAGCCCGGGGATGATATAGAACAGCAGGCCCACGGCATCGAGCGCGGCAATCGCCGGGTCGATCTTGCCGTCGATCTGGCCACGGCGATCCGGGTAGAAAATCGAACCGCACGCGGTCACTTGAGTCAGCAGGGTTGCAACCAGTACACCGCCAATCAGGCGAAATGGAGTACGCATGGTAAATCTCCTGAGCAAACTTGAAACGAAACGTCGTCGGTATGAATTAGGACCGTGATTAACGCCAGGCAGTTCGCCGTTATACTCGCCGATCTGTTTTGGAGCCAGCATGAACTCTTTGCCAATTGATGAAGTTTTACCCGCGCTGCGTGACGCCTTGGCGACACGCCACGAAGCCGTGCTCGAAGCACCGCCCGGCGCCGGTAAAACCACCCGCGTGCCATTGGCGCTGTTGACCGAGCCATGGCTGGCCGGGCAAACCATCCTCATGCTTGAACCGCGTCGGCTGGCCGCGCGGGCGGCGGCGGAACGGCTGGCCAGCGAGCTCGGCGAGAAAGTCGGCGAAACAGTCGGATACCGGATTCGGCTGGACAGCAAGGTTGGGCCGAAAACGCGCATCGAAGTGGTCACCGAAGGCATCCTCACACGCCGCTTGCAGGAGGACCCGGCGCTGGACGGTGTGGGCCTGCTGATTTTCGACGAATACCACGAGCGTAGCCTTGATGCCGACCTCGCGCTGGCCCTGAGCCTGAATGGCCGCGAGTTGTTTCGGGATGAGCAGCCGCTAAAGATCCTGCTGATGTCGGCAACCCTTGAAGGCGAGCGTCTCGCCGGGCTGCTGAATGACGCACCGATCCTGCGCAGTGAGGGTCGCATGTACCCGGTGACGATGCGCTGGGGGCGGCCGTTTCAGCCAGGTGAATTCATTGAACCGCGAGTGGTGCAGACCATTCTCGACGCGCTGAACGATGAAGCGGGCAGCCTGTTGGTGTTCCTTCCCGGGCAAGCGGAAATCCGTCGTGTGCACCAGCAGTTGGCGGATGCCTTGGGCGAGCGTTCCGAGGTGTTGCTCTGCCCGTTGCATGGCGAGCTCGATCTGGCGGCGCAGCGTGCAGCCATCGACCCGGCACCGCCCGGCCAGCGCAAAGTGGTGCTGGCTACCAACATCGCCGAAACCAGCCTGACCATCAACGGCGTGCGGGTCGTCATCGACGCCGGGTTGGCACGAGTGCCGCGTTTCGACCCCGGCAGCGGCATGACCCGCCTCGACACCCAGCGCATCTCTCGCGCCAGCGCCACCCAGCGTGCCGGCCGCGCAGGACGGTTGGAACCGGGTGTGTGTTATCGGCTCTGGTCGCAGGATCAACACGAACAACTGGCGGCCTACGCCAGCCCGGAAATTCTCTCGGCCGACCTTGCCGGGCTGGCCTTGCAGCTCGGTCGTTGGGGCGTGACGCCTGGGCAACTGGTCTGGCTCGATGGGCCGCCAGCGGCGGCTTATGCACAGGCGCAGGACTTGCTCGAACGCTTGGGCGCGTTGCAGGGTTCGTCTGCTGAAGACTGGAAACTCACTCGCCACGGGCAGGCCATGGCCGAACTGCCGGCCCATCCACGCATCGCGCATTTGTTACTGCGTGGGCAAGCGTTGGGGCTGGCGGACATGGCTTGCGACGTCGCTGCATTGCTCGGTGAACGGGACATTTTGCGCGGTGCCGGTGCGGACTTGCACAGTCGACTGGTGTTGTTGTCCGGCGAAGAGCGAGCGGCGCGTGGCGCTCAGGGTGGTGTGCAGCGGGCGCGGCAATTGGCCCGGCAATATCGCGGTTACCTGCGTGGCAAAGCCGAGTCGCCGGTCAGCGATCCGGAGCATCCGCGCTGGCTCGGCGCCTTGCTGGCGCTGGCCTATCCGGACCGCGTCGCCCAACAGCGCCGCGCCGGTGGTGCGGAGTATCGGCTGGCCAACGGTCGGGCGGCGTTGTTCGCCGAGGCTGACAGCCTGATGAAACAACCCTGGCTGGTGATCGCCGACCTGGGCAGCCGTCAGGGGCAGCGCGAAGAACGGATTTATCTGGCGGCGGATTTTGATCCGGCGCTGTTCGATTCGGTATTGGCGGAGCAGGTGCGCTGCGTCGATCAGCTCGATTGGGACGAACGCGAAGGCGTGCTGCGGGCCGAGCGTCAGCGCAAGGTCGGCGAGTTGGTGCTCAGTCGCGAGCCGCTGACCGGTCTTGATGAAACCGCGCGCAGCCAGGCATTGGTCAATCTGGTGCGCCGCAAAGGCCTGGAGTTGTTGCCGTGGACGCCGGAGTTGCGTCAGTGGCAGGCACGAGTGGCATTGCTGCGTCAGCTGGACTTGAGCAAGCAGGGCGAAAGTGAGTGGCCGGACGTCAGTGATGCGGCGTTGCTGGTCAGCCTCGAACACTGGTTGATGCCTTACCTGGGACGGGTTTCGCGGCTCAGCCATTTTGCCAGCCTGGACCTGTCGAGCTTTGTGCATAACCTGCTGCCGTGGCCATTGCCGCAACGCCTCGATGAGCAGGCGCCGCACCATCTGAGCGTGCCCTCCGGTTCATCGATTCGTCTGGATTACAGCGAGCAGCCACCGATTCTCGCGGTGCGTTTGCAGGAACTGTTCGGCCTGGCCGAAACCCCACGCATCGCCGGTGGCCGGCAGGTGGTCAAGCTGCATTTGCTATCACCGGCGCGGCGCCCGGTGCAGGTCACCCAGGATCTGGCGAACTTCTGGCGCAGCACCTATGCCGAGGTGAAGAAGGACCTCAAGGGTCGTTATCCGAAACATTACTGGCCGGATGACCCGCTGGTGGCCGAGGCCACGGCGCGGGCCAAGCCGCGTAAGCCTTAAGGCCTAACCACATCTCTCAAAATGTTGGAGAACCCTTTGTGGGAGCGAGCCTGCTCGCGATAGCGGCATACCGTTCAACATCACTGTTGACTGACCCACCGCTATCGCGAGCAATCTCCCACACTCGATCTTCGTGAGTGGGCTACGGAGCGGGTGGGAGTAGAAACCGTGCAATCACCGGCAGGTGATCGGAGATGCGCAGCGTATCGTCCTGCCGCACTTGCGCTTCGATACGTTTGATCCGCGGGCTGTAGAACAGGTAGTCGACGGTGCGGTCCGGGCCGTTGAGGTCGGGGTCGTTAGGGTAATGGGTCAGCCACTGGTCCCGATCGACACCGCTGGCCTCGTTGTTGGTCGGGATCATCGGGTACTTGTCCCACAACACATGCAGGGCGCTGTCGGCGGAGTAGGGCGTGCGTTGCCTGGGCGCGAGGCGTTGATACTGGCCCAGCGGCAACAGGTTGAAGTCGCCACCGATCAGCCACGGCGTGCCGCGACTTTCATACGTGTCGAGTACCTTGGCAACCGCCGTCACCTTCGCTTGCCGGGTCTCATCAGGCTGCACCGCCCGATCGAGGTGGGTATTGAGCACCGCCATTTGCCCGCCATCGCGCAGTGGAAGGTAACTCACCAACAGGGCGTTTTTCGGCTGGAACTGACGGCTGATGAAATTGATCGGCGCTTCAGGCAACTGCAGGCGTTCGGCGTGTTCGATCTGGTAGCGGCTCAAGGTCGCCAATTGCCGGCCAACGCTGCCGAAAATGTGTGGATCGGGAATGAAGTCGGCCTTCCAGTCGAAGGCGTGCGTGCTGCAAGGGTAGAGGTCGGCCAGGCGTTCCTGGAGCAACTTGAGCTGGTTCTGATAGCCGCTGGCCTTGGCGTCGTCATCCAGTTCCTGCAACAGGACCACGTCCGGTTGTTCGTCGCGGATTACCCGTGCCACTTCATCAAGGCTGAAAGCCATGTCTTCTGGGGTCGGGCTTTCGTCAGGGCCTTGGGCCAGGTCATTCCAGAACACATAGCGTTTTCCCGCCAGGTACTGGACGTTCCAGGTCATCACTTTCAACGCCTGCCCCGGCACCAGCACAGGCGCGCTGGTGCTGCAACTGACGGGGAGCGTTTCCTTGGCGTCGGGGCGCCAGGTCAGGCTGTAGAGAAAGGAAAACAGCAGGCTGACGAGAATCAGCAGGCCCAGCAGGGTGTAGCGCAGTAGACGGGTCATGGCTCGGCTTATGGCGTTACAAAGTTGGGCCCGAGCATAACCGAGGTGAGTCCTGACCCCAAGGGTAGAGCTGTCAGGCGCTTCCTTCGGTTTTGTCGGGGGCCTCGCTGATCAGCATGAACAGGCGAAACAGCACCACGCTGGTGAACAGTTGCAGAAAGCTGTGGACGCTTTCGATGATCAGCGACAGTGCCGGGTTCTGCGGCTCCGGGTAGATGGCCATGCTCGCGCCTTTGAGTATCCACAACGGGCCCATCACGCAGAGAATGCACAGCAGGATGCGCAGGAAATTACCACGGGCCAGGCGCATGCTTTCGCGGATGGCCTCCAGCGGTTGCATGTTGCGCAGCACCAGCAGGTATTCGGCAAAGGCGAGCATCACCATCAGCCAGATGCCTGGCAGGAAATACAGCGACAAGCCCACCAGAATCAGCAAGGTGTTGACCGCTGTCAGCAGCGCAAAGCGTGGCCACAGGCTGATCGACGCCGACAGCAGGGCCAGGGTGCGCGGCGATTCGCCACGGCTGCGGGCATCGAGAAACAGGATCAGCGCGGCGGTGTACAGCGGATACACCAGCAACCCGACAATCACGCTATAGCCGGGAAAGGCGTCTGGCCCCTGGGAGTGGTCGACCAGTTGCTGGAGCAAGGCTTCAAGCACGACCAACGGCAGACACAGTGGCACGATACGGCCCAGGTTGCGCTGGAAGAAATACAGGGAGTCGCGGAGTACGTCTAACGGATTCATCGGTCGCTTTCGCTGATTACAAAGTATGTCGACACTGTAACCGATGCGACCGGTAGTCGAGCAAACGTAAACGTTCGGTAAAGGCCATTGAAACAATCAGCAACAGCCCCATAACTAGGGGGCACCTTATCCATAAGGGAAAAGGGCAACGATTTTCCGGCAATCTATGAGGTCGCCATGAACAGCGAAGAACAAACCCTGATCGATGGACTGTTTTCACGGCTGCAACAGGCCGAAACGGATTCATCCCCGCGCGATGCCTTGGCCGAAGCGCGGATCAAGGAACATTTGGGTCGCCAGCCTGCGGCGGGCTATTTCATGACTCAGGCGATTCTGGTGCAAGAGGCGGCGATCAAGAGCCTCGACGAGCAAAACAAACAGCTCACCCAGCAAGTTCAGCAACTGCAAGCTGAACTGCAACAAGCCAGGACCCAGGCCGCGGCACCCGCCCCGAGCAACAGCGGCGGTGGTTTCCTGTCGAGCATCTTCGGCGGCTCCCGTGATTCACAGCCTGCACCGGCCCAGAGCGCTCCAGCCTCGAGCGGCGGCTGGCGTGAACCGGCGCGGCCTTCTGCGCCACCGCCACAAAACTATGGCGCGCCACAGCAGGGCTTTGGTGCCCCACAGCAAAACTTTGGTGCACCACAACAGAACTACGCGGCACCTCAGCAACAGGCGCCGGCAGCTGGCAGCAGCTTTCTCGGTGGCGCCTTGAAAACCGCAGCCGGCGTGGCCGGTGGTGTGATGCTGGCGCAGGGCATCAGCAGCCTGTTCCACAGCAACCAGCAGCAGCCGCAGGAAATCGTTGAAGTCATCAAGGAAGAGCCGGCTCAAGTGAATGACAGCGAGCGCCTGGCCAACAACGATTCCTGGAGCAACAACGATCAGGGCGGGTTTGCGGACGCCGACGACAGCGACGACAGCTCATTCTTCGGTGGTGATGACGACGATTCCTTCGTCTGATACGCCGTTCGTCCGGGGCCTTGTTGCGCCCCGGACTGATTATTCGCGGAAAAATCCTTCTGGCTGGCATACTGGGCGACTTTTCGGACCTTGGGTCTGATCAATCGCCTGCGCTTGTGTGCGCCATGAGGATTTGCGGTGAAGAAGATCGCAGTGTTCGCCGATGTCCAAAACCTCTATTACACCGTGCGCCAGGCCTACGGTTGTCATTTCAACTACGCCGCCCTCTGGGCTGACGTCAGTCAGCGCGGGCAGATCGTCGAGGCCTATGCCTACGCCATCGATCGCGGCGACAGCAAGCAGCAGCAATTCCAGCAGATCCTGCGCAACCTCGGTTTCATCGTGAAACTCAAGCCCTACATCCAGCGCAGCGACGGCTCGGCCAAGGGCGACTGGGACGTGGGCATCACCCTCGACATCATGGACGCCGCCGATCACGTCGACGAAGTGGTGCTGGCCTCGGGGGACGGTGATTTCGACATGTTGCTGGAGCGGATCATCGCCAAGCACGGTGTCGAAGCGGTGGCCTATGGCGTGCCGGGGCTCACCGCCAACTCGCTGATTCGCGCGGCCAGCCGTTACGTGCCGATCGAAGGCGCGTTGCTGCTTAAAAACTGATTATTGAACCCAAGGAACAGGTTTGGAACGCATAGCCGTCATCGACTTTGAAACCACCGGAATCTCTCCGAGCAGCAGCTGCCGGGCCACGGAAATTGCCGTGGTGATTCTTGAGCAGGGGCGCATTGTCGACCGTTACCAAAGCCTGATGAACGCCGGTGTGCGCATCCCGGCCTTCATCGAGCAACTGACCGGTATCAGCAACGCCATGCTGCGCACCGCACCCTCGGCCGAGCAGGTGATGAATGAGGTCAACGAGTTCGTCGGTATCACGCCGCTGCTGGCCCACAACGCCGCTTTCGACCAGAAGTTCTGGGACTTTGAACTGGGGCGGATCAAACGCACACGTTTGCAGAACTTCGCTTGCTCGCTGTTACTCGCCCGGCGCCTGATGCCGGCCGCACCGAACCACAAACTCGGCACCCTGACCACTTTTGCCCAATTGCCCCACACCGGTCAGGCTCACCGGGCAATGGCCGATGCCGAAATGGCTGCCAACCTCACCGCGCATCTGGCGCAGGAGCTGCGGCAGAAACACGGCTTGCGCGAGTTGTCCCATGATCTGCTGTGCAGCTTGCAGAAAGTGCCAGCGGCGAAGATCAATGAACACCTCAAGCGCCATCGCGGGTTCTGACTGCATCACCACTCCAGGGAGCGAGCCTGCTCGCGATAGCGATCTGTCAGTCACTTGTGTGGTGAGAGTGCCGGCGTCATCGTCGGATCGCCGCCCGGAGCAAGCTCGCTCCCACAGGGGGCACTACTTCATGCTCACCTCCAACTCGGCGTAGCATGCGCGTCGGTTTATAGCCGTGATCTCCGTGCGTTGAAAAGTGTACTGGCCTTATAAACAGGTTTTGTAACTTAAGTTCCGTCTGTCGGCTTTCTAAAATAACGCTCTCCTTGTCCTGCCTTCGAGCGTCCCATGCCAGGCCTACGCCGTTTCCCGTTACCGTTGATGGGTGCCTTTTTTGCGCTGTACGTGATCTGGGGATCGACCTACCTGGTGATTCGCATCGGCGTGCAGTACTGGCCGCCGCTGATGCTGGGCGGCATTCGTTTTATTGTTGGCGGGACGCTGATGTATGCCTTTCTGCGCTGGCGCGGTGTGCCAGCACCGACCTGGCCGCAGTGGAAGGCGGCGGGGCTGATCGGGATTTTGTTGCTCAGCTTTGGCAATGGCGCGGTCACCATGGCCGAGCACACGGGCGTGGCCTCTGGCGTTGCGGCATTGGCGGTGGCGACGGTGCCGTTGTTTACCTTGCTCTGCGGATATTTCTGGGGCTCGCGTAATACCCGTCTGGAATGGGCGGGGATTGTGCTGGGGCTGATCGGTATCGCCATGCTCAATCTGGGCTCCAATCTGCAATCGAGCCCGTTGGGGGCTGTGCTGCTGATTGGTGCGGCGGCCGCCTGGGCGTTTGGTTCGGTGTGGAGCAAACATTTGCCAATGCCTCAGGGCGCAATGTCCAGTGCGGCGCAAATGCTGGTCGGCGGCGTGGTGCTGTTGATCGGCAGCGCGCTGACGGGCGAACACCTGGAAAGCCTGCCGCCGCTCGAGGGTTGGGTCGCGATGCTGTACCTGGTGGTGTTCGGCTCGATCGTCGCCTTCAACGCCTATATGTACCTGCTGAAAAACGTCCGCCCGGCGGCGGCCACCAGTTATGCCTACGTCAACCCGGCAGTGGCGGTGTTGCTGGGGATCGTTTTTGCCGGAGAAAGCATCGGTATCGAAGAGGCTGTGGCGATGGCAGTGATCATCAGTGCCGTGCTGCTGATCAGTCTGCCGCAGTGGCGACGTGCTCCTGAGCGGCCTGCGGTCCTGGTGCCGACAGAATCCCGTGTGAATTAGGGTAAACTGCGCGCCATTGCACACTCGCGCTGATTTTTCCTACGGTATTCCCATGACTTTCGCCACTCTTGGCCTGATCGAACCCTTGCTGCGCGCCCTTGAGACGCTCGGCTACCAGACCCCGACCCCGGTGCAGACGCAAGCCATTCCGGCGGTGCTGGCGGGTCGCGACCTGATGGCTGCGGCCCAGACCGGCACCGGCAAGACCGCCGGTTTCGCCGTACCGCTGTTGCAATTGCTGGCCATGGAAGGGCCGAAAGTCACCAGTAACTCGGTACGTGCGCTGATCCTGGTGCCAACCCGCGAACTGGCCGAGCAGGTTCATGAAAGCGTGCGCCAGTATGCCGAGAACCTGCCGCTGAGCACCTACGCGGTGTACGGCGGCGTCAGCATCAACCCGCAAATGATGAAGCTGCGCAAAGGTGTCGACCTGCTGGTGGCCACGCCCGGTCGCCTGCTGGATCTGTTCCGCCAGAACGCGCTGAAGTTCAACCAGTTGCAAACCCTGGTGCTGGACGAAGCCGACCGCATGCTGGATCTGGGTTTCTCCGAAGAACTGGCGAGCATTTACAAGGCGCTGCCGAAAAAACGTCAGACGCTGCTGTTCTCCGCGACCTTCTCCGATGCGATTCGTGAGTTGGCCGGGAAAATGCTCAATGATCCGCTGAGCATCGAAGTCAGCCCGCGTAACGTTGCCGCCAATACGGTCAAGCAGTGGGTGGTCACGGTCGACAAGAAGCGCAAGGCCGAGCTGTTCATTCACTTGCTGCGCAAGAATCGCTGGAAGCAGGTGCTGGTGTTTGCCAAGACCCGCAACGGCGTAGACGCGTTGGTGGAAAAACTCCAGGGCCTGAGCGTGAATGCCGACGGTATTCACGGCGACAAACCACAAGCCACGCGCCAGCGCGCGCTGGACCGTTTCAAGGCCAGTGAAGTGCAGATTTTGGTGGCCACCGACGTCGCAGCCCGTGGTCTGGACATCGAAGATTTGCCGCTGGTGGTGAACTTCGACCTGCCGATCGTTGCCGAGGACTACATCCACCGTATCGGTCGCACCGGCCGTGCAGGCGCGACGGGTGAAGCGATTTCGCTGGTGTGTGCCGATGAAGTGAATCAGCTGTCGGCCATCGAGATGCTGACGCGTCAGACCTTGACCCGTCATATGGAGCAGGACTTCGAGCCTGAGCACCGTGTGCCGGACACTGACGCCAGCGGCCAGGTGGTCAAGAAACCGAAAAAGCCGAAGAAGCCCAAAGTCTCCGGTGGCGGCAAACGCAACCTCGGCAAGTGGGTGGAAAGCGGTGATGCTTCGGCGCCGGAGCCTTCGGTCAAGCCTGTGCGAAAAGTACCGGTGTTCAATACCGGGCCGCGCAAGCGTAAGCCTTAAGCCCCCGACAATGATCGTTCCCACGCGTGGGAACGATCAGCTTCTGTGTTTCAGCCACTCCACCATCCCCAACCCCGCCACTCGCCCACTGGCGAAGCACGCGGTCAGTAGATAGCCACCCGTTGGCGCTTCCCAATCGAGCATTTCCCCCGCGCAGAACACGCCAGGCAGTTGCTTGAGCATCAGCTTTTCATTCATTGCCTCGAACGTCACGCCGCCGGCGCTGCTGATGGCTTCGTCCAATGGGCGGGTGTTGACCAGTGTCAGCGGCAAGGCCTTGATCGCGTTGGCCAGCAAAAGCGGCTCAGCGAAGCATTCGGCGGGTGTCAGTTCGCGTAGCAGTGCAGCCTTGACGCCGTCGAGGCCGAGCTGGCTGTGCAAGTGTTTGGCCATGGAGCGTGAACCGCGGGGTTTGCTCAGCGCCACCTGGATTCTATCCACAGGCCTGCCGGGCAGCAGGTCGAGATGAAGGGTGGCCGAGCCGCTCTGATTGATGGCTTCACGGATCGGCGCCGACAACGCGTAAATCAAACTGCCTTCGATGCCGGTGGCGGTGATCACGCATTCGCCGAGTCGCGGGACATCGTCATTGAGGCCAATGGCGATATTTTTCAGCGGGGCCCCGGCGAATTTGCTGACCATCAGCTCGCTCCAGGCCTTCACCTCGAATCCGCAATTGCTCGGTTGCAGCGGCGCCAAGGCGACTCCGCGTTGTTCCAGCGGCAGCATCCAGGCGCCATCCGAGCCCAAACGCGACCAACTGCCGCCACCCAGCGCCAGTAACAACGCATCGGCGCTGATCGCCTTCTCGCCCTCGGGGCTATCGATACGCAGGCTGCCATCGGTATTCCAGCCCAGCCAGCGGTGGCGGGTGTGGATAACGACGCCGGCATCGCGCAGGCGTTTGAGCCAGGCGCGCAGTAGCGGGGCGGCTTTCATGTCGGTCGGAAACACACGGCCAGAGCTGCCGATGAACGTTTCGATACCCAACCCATGAATCCACTGGCACAGGTTCTCAGCCCCGAATTCGCGCAGCAACGGGGCGATGTGCGGGGCGCGCTCGGCATAACGCGCCAGAAATGCCGGGTAGGCTTCGGAATGGGTAATGTTCATGCCGCCGACGCCGGCCAGCAGGAATTTGCGACCCACCGAGGGCATGCCGTCGTACAGATCGACCTTGACCCCGGCCTGGCTCAGCACTTCTGCGGCCATCAGGCCGGCAGGGCCGCCGCCGATGATGGCGACGTGGTGAGGGAGGTTGGCGGAGGGCTGGGTCATGGTGTGAGCTGCGGTTCGGCGGAATAGGGCGGGCATTCTATCAGCACAGGACTGCGGCCGTAGCAGCTGCCGAGCCCGCGAGGCTGCGTTAGGTCTGGGCCGCATCCGGACGAAGCGGTTGTGAGATCAGGCAGCGTTTTCTTTCAGGAAAACCGTGTACCCAGGATTTGCGAGGACTTCGTCCTCGAACGCAGCCTCGCGGGCTCGGCAGCTGCTACAGGGTATGGGATTGAGCTGGTTAAAAAGTGCTCAATGGCTTACAGGCTATACGCGCTATAGCCTGTAGGTCCTTTCACTCAGGTTATCCACAGGCCGTTCCACAGGCATTGTGGGTAAAGCATCCACACCTCAGTGACAACCTGATGACTGCCAGACCCGCTGTGCGCTGTGATGGAGGATGCCGTGGCGTCGCGCCAGGGCCTGGCGGTCCTTGCTGTAGCCGCCGCCGATCACCCCGACCACCGGAATGTCGCGCCCCAGGCAATGGCGCAGTACGCTTTCGTCACGGGCGGCGACGCCTTCATCGGTCAGTTTCAGGTAGCCCAGCGCGTCATCTTTATGCACATCGACACCGGCGTCATACAGCACCAGGTCGGGCTGATAGAGTGGCAGCAGGTAATTCAACGCGTCATCGACGACTTTCAGGTAATCCTCGTCGCCCATGCCCATGGGCAGCGGAATATCCCAATCGCTTTTGGCCTTGCGTGCAGGAAAGTTCTTTTCGCAATGAAGGGATACCGTCACGGCGTCCGGGGTATGTTCCAGTATGCGTGCAGTCCCATCGCCTTGGTGCACGTCGCAGTCGAAGATCAGTACCCGGCCAACCCGACCGCTTTCCAGCAGGTAATGGCTGATCACCGCCAGGTCATTGAAGATGCAGAAACCTGCCGGGTGATCGTAATGGGCGTGATGCGTACCGCCGGCCAGATGGCAGGCCATGCCGTGTTCCAGCGCCTGCTCGGCGGCCAGCAATGAGCCGCCGACCGCGCGCACGGTGCGTCGGGCCAGCGCTTCGTTCCACGGCAGGCCGAGCCGCCGCTGGTCTTCGCGGGACAACTCGCCGCCCATGTAGCGTTCGATATACGCAGGGTCATGGGCGAGGGCGAGAATCTCGGTCGGGCAGATTTCCGGGCGCAGCAACTGGTGATCGGCAGTCAGGCCACTGTCCACCAGGTGATCGCGCAGCAGTCGGAACTTGTCCATGGGAAAGCGATGTTCCGCCGGGAATTCGGGGCTGTAGTCTTCGTGGTAAATCAGCGGCAGCGACATGGCGATTTCATGGAGTGAATGAGTGAAGGATCCTACCAGCGATGTAGACTTGTTTGCAGGGGAACGGAGGGGGAACGATGGAGCCGATACTGCAACTCGAGAGCGCGCGGCTGCTGATGCGCCAATGGCGCGATGAGGATTTACCGGCGTTTGCGGCGATGTGCGCCGATCCGCAGGTCATGCGCTACTTTCCGGCGCCCTTGAGCCGTCTGGAAAGTGCGGCATTGATCGGGCGAATCCGTGGTCATTTCGCTGAGCATGGTTACGGCCTGTGGGCGCTGGAGCGCAAGGACACCGGCGCGTTTATCGGTTTTACCGGATTGGCGGTGGTCGGGTTCGAGGCTGCTTTCACCCCGGCGACCGAAATCGGCTGGCGTCTGGCCCGTGAGCATTGGGGGCTGGGCTACGCCAGTGAAGCGGCCTGGACCGCTCTGCGTTGCGGCTTTGACCGTTTGGCGCTGGACGAAGTGGTGGCGTTTACCACCGAAGCCAACCTGCCGTCGCAGAAAGTCATGCAAGCCATTGGCATGCATCACGACCCCGCGGCGGATTTCGAGCACCCCAAACTGGCGGCCGATCATCCGCTGCGCCGCCACGTGCTGTACCGCATCACCCGCGAACAATGGTTGGAAACCTTGCATGGATAAGCTCTGCGGGATGTTTACAATGGGCTCATGGTTGGCCCTGGCCACTATCTGAATCGACCGCGCAGCCAAGACTGCGCGGCATTGCTCTGTGTGAGGAGAGTCTGAATGAGCCATGTGTTGGATGATCTGGTCGACTTGCTGACCCTGGAACCGATCGAAGAAAACCTGTTTCGCGGTCGCAGCCAGGACCTGGGTTTTCGTCAGCTGTTCGGCGGCCAGGTGTTGGGCCAGTCCCTTTCCGCGGCCAGCCAGACGGTCGAAGACGCGCGCCATGTGCATTCGATGCACGGTTATTTCCTGCGTCCGGGTGATGCGGGTATGCCGGTTGTCTATCAGGTGGATCGGGTGCGCGATGGTGGCAGCTTCAGCACCCGCCGCGTGACGGCGATCCAGAAGGGCAACCCGATCTTCACCTGCAGCGCATCGTTCCAGTACGACGAAGAAGGCTTCGAACACCAGACCGCGATGCCGCAAGTGGTCGGCCCGGAAAACCTGCCGTCGGAGCTGGAAATCACCCAGCAACGCGCGCATTTGATTCCCGAGCACATGCGTGAAAAGCTGCTGTGCCCCAAGCCGATCGAAGTCCGCCCGGTGACGGAGAAAGACCCGTACAACCCACAACCGGCCGACCCGATCAAGTACGTCTGGTTTCGCGCCGACGGTGCGTTGGCCGACTCGCCGGCGCTGCATAAATACCTGCTGGCCTATGCCTCCGATTTCGGTTTGCTGACCACCTCGATGTTGCCGCACGGCAAATCGGTCTGGCAGAAAGACATGCAAGTCGCCAGCCTCGATCACGCCTTGTGGTTCCACGCCGACCTGCGCGCCGATGACTGGTTGCTGTACGCCATGGACAGCCCTTGGGCCGGCAATTCTCGCGGCTTCTCACGCGGCAGTGTGTTCAACCGCGCCGGCAAGCTGGTGGCATCGGTGACGCAGGAAGGCCTGATTCGTCATCGCAAGGATTGGGCATGAGTCTCTCCGAGGTGCGGCATTGGGTGTTCGACATGGATGGCACGCTGACCGTGGCCGTGCATGATTTCGTGGCGATTCGCCAGGCGCTGGCGATTCCCGCTGAGCACGACATCCTCACCCATCTTGCGGCGCTGCCGGCCGATGAAGCCGCAGCGAAACACGCCTGGTTGCTGGAGCATGAACGCGACCTGGCCCTGGGCTCCAAACCGGCTCCCGGTGCGGTGGAACTGGTGCGTGAACTGGCCGGGCGCGGTTATCGCCTTGGCATCCTTACGCGCAATGCTCGCGAACTGGCCCATGTCACGCTTGAGGCGATCGGCCTGGCGGACTGCTTTGCGGCAGAGGATGTGCTGGGTCGTGATGAAGCACCGCCCAAACCGCATCCGGGTGGCCTGCTGAAACTGGCCAAGGCCTGGGACGTAGCGCCGAGCGAGTTGGTGATGGTCGGCGATTATCGCTTCGACCTGGATTGCGGGCGCGCGGCGGGGGCACGGACGGTGCTGGTGAATCTGCCGGAAAACCCGTGGCCTGAATTGGCCGATTGGCATGCGCGCGATTGTGTGGTGTTGCGGCAGATGTTGTCGGCTTGAGGGATTTGTTGTCTGGTCAACCGCTATCGCGAGCAAGCTCGCTCCCACAGGTGTTATGCGATCCCCGGTGGGAGCGAGCCTGCTCGCGATGGGGCCATATCGGGCGACCTGCTTCCAGCTACTGAAACAATGCCTTCAGCCCCTCGGGCGAGGTGAACATCTTGTCCCCGTTATGCCCGACGCCGGGCACTTCGATCAGCCGCTGATTCAACCCTTCGGGATGGCGCTGCTGCAGGTAGTCGAAATAGCGATGCCCACGCACCAGCCGAGACGCGCCCTGCGTCTCGGCAGCGCAGCTTCTGTCGAGTGCCGGGTGATGCGGATTGGTGTCTCGCTGACCGAGCAAATAGGTGATGTTGCGCTGGACGTAGCCTTGCTCCAGTTGCTGCGGCGTTTGCCCGTTGGCGTAGTCCGGCAGTTTCAGCAGTCCGTACTTCCAGTCATTGAAGCCGGGGCAGCGCGCGGTATTGAACGGCACCGGCCGCTGCTCATCGAAATACGCATACGAAGACGGGTTGGCGATCACATAGCGCACGCTGACGCCCGCCGCTTGCAGTGCCGGCTGATCGTGGCCGAGCAGTGCATAACGTTGCACCACTTGTGCGCCACCGGAATGGCCGGCGATGACGACTTCTTTCAGGGTTGGAAACTGCTGGCGATCACTCAGGCGTTCCAGAATCTTGTCGAGCACCGCATAAGAACTCAGCGGATTCGCTCCGATGGACAGCTCGCCGGCCATCCAGTCATCACCGCGCCAATGCAGCAGGCTGTCGGGCAATTGATGGCGTGCGATGTCGCTTTCATTAAGAAACTGCGGCGCAATTACCAGGGTGGTTGCGCTTTGTCCTGCCTGCTCGGCGGCTCTTTCCGAGCTCTGGCGGTAGGTTTCGGCGTTGCGCAAGCGCCCGTGAATCACGATCAGTACACGCTGGATTTGCGGTGACGACTGGCTGATGCCAACCGCCAGTTCGGCGTCGCCCATGTTCAGCCGACCAGGGCTGATGACCTTGACCGCCTGCTCGGCAGCCAGCAGGTTGGCGCTGCCGAATAACAGCGCGAATACCAGCAGCCAGCGCGTGCTCATTTAGAGGCTCTTCGTCGCGAAGGTGTCGCATTTACTGACCTGGCCCTGGGCAAAGCCGGTCTTGAACCAGCGAACCCGTTGCGCCGACGTGCCATGGGCGAAATCGCGGTCACCACCGCCAGCATCCTCACCGCGAGCATCGACCACGTTGTCACTGCGACGGCCTTTTTTCCATAGCATGTGGGAATCCTCTGTTTACGCGTGGTGATGAGTGTTGCTGGTGAGTGGGATAGGCGCCAGGTGGATGCTCAGACTATGCCGAATGAAAGACAGTATGGCATTCACCTGCAAAACCGATGGCGGCAGACGAACTTCGGCGAACGTTTCAGGCATCACGCTGGCTCTTTGGTTCCCTTGCCGGTCACGGCTGAACGCCGCAGTTCCACATTTTGCATTCATCCGCTTGTCTTCTAGAATCGGCCAAATTTCGTCTGGAATCCCACCATGGCCGGCAGTCAAATCGAACGCGTCTTCAGTGTGCTGGAAAGTCTTACCAGCGACCCGCGAGGCCTGCCGATGCAGGTGTTGGCCGAGCAGCTGGAAATCCCGAAAAGTGCCACTCACCGCTTGCTCGCCGAGCTGATCCGACTGGGTTACGTGCGGCAGAATCCGGACAACCTGCGGTATCACCTGTCGACCAAACTGGTTGCCATGGGCTTTCGTTACCTGTCGAGCAGCGGCGCGGATATCGTCCAGCCAGTACTGGATCGGTTGGCCCAGGAAACCGGGGAGCTGGTGCGATTGGGGGTGATTGAAGGCGAGCGTCAGACCTGGATCGCCAAGTCCCAGGGTGCGCGCTCGGGCTTGCGTTATGACCCGGACATGGGCCGCGATGCACCGTTGTTCTACACCGCCTCCGGCCATGCGTGGCTAGCGAGTATGAGCGACGCAGAGGCCTTGTCGCTGGTGGAGTGTCAAGCTGCCGATGTACCGTCGGACCTGGGACCGAATGCGCCACGTTCCACTATCGAATTGCTCGAACGCCTGCGCCTGGCCCGCGAACACGGCTATGCCTGGGTTCAGGAGAGTTCGGCAGTCGGCACCTCGGCAATCGCCGCCGTGGTGCGCCATCCGCTGAATGGGCGGGTGGTCGGTGTGCTCAGTGTCGCCGGACCGAGTGCGCGGCTGCCCGAGTCTCGACTGCATGAACTGGCGCCGCTGTTGTTGCAGTTTGCCCAGGAGTTGTCGGTGGCGAGTCAGGCGTCGGAGTTGTTCAACTGATCACCATCTTCATGTAGAAACTGTGCGCTGTTCGAACACTATTGGTGTTTTCATGTGTGAGAAACTGGAATCAAGTTCTAAATTGTTGGAATTCGATGTCCTGACAATCATCACTAGAGGATTGCACTGTGAGTTCGCCACTTCGCATCGGGTTGAGCAGTGCCGGGACTATTGGCCAGCCGCATTCCCAAGCTGTATCGAGCACTCCGCTGTCCGGTATCAATCAGCCCTTCAAAGGCATCCTGTTGATCGTTGTTGCGACCTTTCTGTTTTCCACTCACGACGCCTTGTCCAAATACCTGTCGGGCCTCTATCCGGTGATTATGGTGGTGTGGGCGCGTTATCTGGTTCACACGCTACTGATGGCCGGGATTTTTCTGCCGCAATCAGGCTTGCGTGTCCTGCGCACAAAACGCCCGTTGCTGCAGTTGCTGCGGGCCTTGTGCTTGCTTGGCACCAGTCTGCTGTTCACCACGGGCCTGTTGTTCATCCCATTGGCAGAAGCCACGGCGGTCAACTTTCTCGCGCCGGTGTTGGTGACTGCGTTGTCGGTGCCCTTGCTCGGCGAGCGGGTGACGCGGGGGCAATGGCTGGCGGTGATTTGCGGGTTTATCGGCGTGTTGATCATCGTCCACCCCGGCGGCGATTTGTTCACTCCGGCGGTGTTGCTGCCGTTCTGCTCGGCGTTGTTCTTCTGCTTTTACCAACTGTTGACGCGCAAACTCAGCGAGATCGACAGCCCGACCACCAGCAACTTCTTTGCCGGTTTGTGCAACACCCTGGTCATGAGCGCACTGGTGCCGATGTTCTGGCAAGTGCCGAGTTTTACCCACGGGCTGTTGATGCTGGCGCTGGGTAGCTGCGGGATGACCGCGCATCTGCTGCTGACTCAGGCGTTTCGGCATGCGGCGCCAGCACTGCTGGCGCCCTTTGGTTACTGTCAGATCGTGTTTGCCGGACTGCTCGGCTGGCTGCTGTTTTCCCACACGCCGAGCCTGACCACGGTGATCGGCATCGCGATCATTTGCCTCAGCGGTCTGGCGGCGGCCTGGCAACAGCGCAGAAGCTGATTGCGCTCAAAACCTGAAACGCACCACCAGGTTCTGCAAACCGGCCGCCAGTTGCGACAACTCCCGACTGGTGGCGCTGGTCCGGGTCGACGCGTCGGCGCTGGCCAGCGACAGGTCGCGGATGTTCAGCAGGTTGCGATCGACCTCTCGGGCCACTTGAGCCTGCTCTTCCGAGGCGCTGGCGATCAGCAGATTGCGCTCGTGGATCTGCTCCATGGCGCGGGTGATTTGCGCCAGGGCCACGCCGGCCTGTTCGGCGATCGACAAGGTCTTGGCCACGCGCTGGCTGTTGCCGTGCATCGACAGCACCACACTGTCGGTGTCGCCCTGTACCCGGGCGATCATCTGCTCGATTTCCCGGGTCGACTGCTGAGTGCGGTGGGCCAAGGCTCGCACTTCATCGGCGACCACGGCAAAACCGCGCCCGGCTTCCCCGGCTCTTGCCGCCTCGATGGCGGCGTTGAGGGCCAGCAGGTTGGTCTGTTCGGCAATGGCGCGGATGACGTCCAGTACTTTGCCGATTTCCCGGGATTGTCCGGCCAGGGTCTGAACCTGTTGCAGCGCGGTGCCAACGTCGGCACTCATGGCCTGGATCGAATCGAGGGTCTCGATCACTCGCGCCTGACCCTGAGTGGCCTCTATCGTCGATTGGCGCGTGGTGTCCGAGGTCGAGACCGCGTTGCGTGCCACTTCTTCGACGGCGACGGTCATTTCATTGACCGCCGTGGCGGCCTGCTCGATTTCGTTGTGCTGCTGTTGCAGGCGACTGGAGTCCTGCCCGGTGTTCTGGCTCATCTGCTGCGCCGCACCGTTCAGTTGGTTCGACGTATCACTGATCAGTTGCAGGGTGTCGCGCAGGCTGTTTTGCATGCTGGCCAGGGCCCTGAGCAAACGGGCGGTTTCATCGGGCCCCTGGCTCTGGATCGGTGCACTCAGGTCACCGTCAGCGACCTGCTCGGCCACACGTACAGCCTGACGGATGGGCATGACGATGCTGCGGATCAGCAGCCAGGCCAGGCATGAGGTCAGCAGGGCAACAGCGATCAGTGCGCCGATCACGGTCATTTTTACCTGGGCGTAAAGCGCGTCGGCATGGCTGGCCGATTGACTGACTTCGCTGGCGGTGAGGTTCATCAGCTCGGTGAATTGATCGCCGGTCTGGGTCGAGTAATCCTGGATTTTTCCGTTGAGCAGCGCGCTCATGTCCTCGCTGCGATTTTGCCGGGACAGTTCTTCGTATTGATCCAGAGCCTGCCGGTAGCTCTTTACAGTGCTGACAAAGGTTTCGTACTGCACGCGGTTGTAGTCATCGACCAGGGGCGCGAATTTGGTCAGCGTTTGCTCAAGCCAGCCTTCCACCTGATGCAGGCGGGCGATAGTGGCGTCGAGTACCTTGGGCTCGCGGTTGAGCGCCATGCGCAGGCTGAGCACGCGAATGCTCAGAATGTAGTCGCGGATTTCCCCCAGGTAGCGTGTGCTGGGCAGGGAGACGTTTTCGGTGTGCTGGCCGGTGGCGCGCACTTCGGCCACCTGCTTGAGGGCAAACAGTCCTTGCAACAACACCAGCAGGGCGATTACGCCGAAGCTGATCAGCGCACGTTTGGCGATGCTCAGGTTACCCAGAGACATGGTATGAGCTCCGTGGACGGAAAAAAGAGGGACGAAATCGGCAACCGTGCAAATAAAAAAAGCAGGCCTGAAACCAGGCCTGCGAAAGAGGAAGTGTCAGTTGTCGATTTTCGGAATCTTGCGCGGTGCCATGAAGTACAGCCAGATCAGCGCGATGAAGTACATCGCCGGAATCATGGTGAACAGCACGGTGTAGTTGTTATTGGTGATGGTCAGGATGTGCCCGACCAACTGGGTCATGAACATCCCGCCAATGGCGGCGCACATGCCACCGAAACCGAACACCGTGCTCATCATGTGCTTGGGGGTGTAGTCCATCACCAGGCTCCAGATGTTCGCGGTCCAGGCCTGGTGCGCGCCGATGGCCAGCGAGATGGCAAACACCGCGACCCACAGGTTGCTGGAGCCGGCGGCCATGATCACGCCGATGATGCAGCAGGCGAACAGCAGCATGGACATCAACCGGGCCTTGATCGGGTTGACCCCGCGGCCGATCAGGAACGAGGACAGAATGCCGCCGCCCACGCTGCCGAAGTCGGCCGTCATATAGATGATGATCAGCGGAATACCCATTTGGGTCACGTTGATGCCCAGGTTGTATTGCTGGTTGAGGAACGGCGGCAGCCAGTACAGGTAGAACCAGAACACCGGCGCGGTCATCGAGTAGGCGAGGGCGAAGGCCCAGGTGCCACGCATCCGCAGGATCCGCGAGAACGGTACGCGGGATTGTTCCGGTTCGGCTTCGTGCTGGATGTAGTCCAGTTCCGATTGCTTCACCGACGGGTGATCTTCCGGGTTGAAGTACTTCAAGCCCCAGAACAGCAGCCAGATACCGCCCAGTGCCGACATGCACAGGAACGCGGCTTGCCAGCCCCAGACCTGGAGGATCAGCGGCAACAGCATCGGCGTGAACATGGCGCCGACGTTAGTCCCGGCATTGAAGATGCCAGTGGCCACGGCACGCTCACCGGCAGGGAACCACAGGCGGGTGGTTTTCACGCAGGCCGGGTAGTTGGCGGCTTCGGTCAGCCCGAGAATAAAGCGGCAGACCATAAAGCCCAGGGCCGAGGTCGCCAGGCCATGGGCGCCGGTCGCCAGGCTCCAGAGCAGCACCGCGAAGAAGAACACGCGCTTCACGCCGATCCGGTCGATCAGCCGGCCTTGCAGCACGAAGCCGACGGCGTAACCGACCTGGAACCAGAAGTTGATGTTGGCGTAGTCCATCGCCGTCCAGCTCATTTCCTTGGCCAGGATCGGCTGCATGACGCCCAGCGCGGCGCGGTCGATGTAGTTCAGGGTGGTGGCGAAAAACACCAGCGCCAGCATGCCCCAACGGGTTTTGCCGACCGCCATGGCGCCACGGATTTTGTCGCCGATGCCGCCGGTCGCGACGCCCAGGCTTGAGGCCGTGCGGGCGCTTTCTGTGTGAGAGCTCTGAGAAGGAATCATCTGTGCCATCCGTTCAATGACTGACAAGCAAGGCTCGTCGGGACTTCATGGGCGCGTGATCAATCGTCGGGGTGCGCAGATACGCAGGGTGAAAACAATGATTGATCGGCTGAGTGTTTGTGTTGGCTCAGTGTTGGCTGAGGCAACCAAAGCGCGTGTTCAGCATGCGGGCCGGGTTCGGTCGCAGGCGCCAGAAAGGTTCGAAGGCGGTTGGCGGTTGGGCGCCAGGCACGGGGAGTGAAGGAGAGAGCAACGGAGCAAGGCGTTGAATGCAAGCATGAGCGTGTACCCGATTTTTGAATTTTTTATGGTGTGTTCTGGGTCGTTGGTCACTTCGACCGGTGGTTCATGACCGGAATCGATGTGCTGCCGATGGTGCGCAGTGAGCGAAAAATCGTCAATTCGCCAACCGCCATTTTGTTCGATAATCGCACAGTAAACTAACCGGTTGGTACACTTTGCGTTGCTCGGATCATTCATGCAGCCAATAATTTGCCCCAAGTCAAACGCAAGCCCTTGTAGCAGCTGGCGTAGCCGGCGTTCGGCTGCGAAGCAGTCGTGAAATCAGACGATGCGGTGAGTCAGGAGGACCGCGCACTCAGGATTTACGACTGCTTCGCCCGAGCGCGGACCGAGCCGAACGCAGGCTACACCAGCTGCTACAAAAAGCGGTGTCGTGCCTCTAACAAGATCAACCCATCCCACCGGGAGTCGAAACATGCAGCGTTCCATTGCCACCGTTTCCTTGAGCGGTACCCTGCCGGAAAAACTCGAAGCCATTGCCGCCGCGGGTTTCGATGGGGTGGAAATTTTCGAGAATGACTTGCTGTACTACGACGGTAGCCCGCGTGAAATCAAACAGATGTGCGCTGACCTCGGCATCGCCATCACCCTGTTTCAACCCTTTCGTGATTTCGAAGGCTGCCGCCGCGACCGCTTGCCGCGCAACCTGGAGCGCGCCGAGCGCAAGTTCGACCTGATGCAGGAACTGGGCACCGACCTGGTGCTGGTGTGCAGCAACGCCTCGGCCGACAGCGTTGGCGATGAGCAGATTCTGGTCGACGATCTGCGACTGCTGGCCGAGCGCGCCGGGGCTCGTGGCTTGCGGATCGGTTATGAGGCGCTGGCCTGGGGCCGGCACGTGAACACGTATCAACAGGTCTGGAACATCGTCCGCCAGGCGGATCATCCGAATCTGGGCGTGTTGCTGGACAGTTTTCATACCTTGTCGCTCAAGGGGGATCCACGGGCTATCGCGGACATTCCCGGCGAGAAGATTTTCTTTGTGCAAATGGCCGACGCGCCGATACTGGCCATGGACGTGCTGGAGTGGAGCCGACATTTTCGTTGCTTCCCCGGGCAAGGCGAATTCGACTTGCCGGGTTTTCTCGCACCGATCATCCAGAGCGGTTACACCGGGCCGCTGTCGCTGGAAGTGTTCAATGACGGTTTCCGCGCCGCACCAACACGCGCCAATGCCGCCGATGGTCTGCGCTCCTTGCTGTATCTGGAAGAGAAGACCCGAGCGCGTTTGCAGCAACAAGCGACGCCGACACCGAACCTCGACATTTTGTTCGCCACGCCGCCGGCCAGTGAGTACGACGGCATCGAGTTTCTCGAGTTCGCGGCGGACGAAAGCCTTGGCGCCAAACTCTCGCATTGGCTGGAGCGACTGGGTTTCGTCAAGGCCGGTGAACACCGCTCCAAGAACGTTACGCTGCTGCGCCAGGGCGATATCAATCTGATCCTCAACTCTGAGCCCTATTCGTTTGCCCACAGCTTTTTCGAAGCGCACGGGCCGTCATTGTGCGCGACTGCGGTGCGGGTCAAGGACAGCGCCAGTGCGCTGGCCCGGGCGGTGGCGTACAAAGGGCAACCCTATCGCGGGCTGGTCGGCCCCAATGAACTGGAACTGGCGGCAGTCCGTGCGCCGGATGGCAGCCTGATTTATCTGGTGGATGAACACGCCGATGTCTACGGCACCGACTTCAGTCTGCATCCGACGGCCGCCACTGGGGGGGGACTGAAAAGGATCGACCACATGGCGATGGCGCTGCCGGCGGACAGCCTTGACAGTTGGGTGCTGTTCTACAAGAGCCTGCTGGATTTCGAGGCCGACGATGAAGTGGTGTTGCCTGATCCTTACGGCCTGGTGAAAAGCCGCGCGCTGCGCAGCCGATGCAGTTCGATCCGTTTGCCGCTGAATATTTCTGAGAACCGCAACACGGCGATCTCACATGCCTTGTCCAGTTATCGCGGTTCCGGTGTGCATCACATTGCCTTCGACTGCGACGATATTTTCGCTGAAGTCAGTCGCGCCAAAGCCGCCGGCGTACCGCTGCTGGACATCCCGCTCAACTATTACGATGACCTCGCGGCACGCTTTGATTTCGATGACGAGTTCCTCAGCGAGCTCGCCTATTACAACGTGCTGTATGACCGCGATGCCCAGGGCGGTGAGCTGTTTCATGTGTACACCGAGCCCTTTGAAGGGCGCTTCTTCTTCGAAATCATCCAGCGCAAAAACGGCTATGCCGGATATGGTGCGGCCAACGTCGCGGTGCGCCTGGCGGCGATGGCGAAATCACGCAGCGGAGGCGTGCGTCACGCCAAGTTGTAGGAAATTGGTAAATGCATGGGTAAAACGGCCATGGCGAAGCTTCCTTCACTGCCGCGTGCGGCCCATAATCGCCAGCTGTGCAGTGAAGGCCATGAGCCCGGAATGAGAATGACCACAGAACTCACCGTCGCGCCCGACGAACCCTCGATCGAGCCGCGCAAGAGTCGCAAGAACAACCCGGAAAAGACCCGCGAGAACATTCTTCAAGAAGCCATTGTCGAGTTCGTCCAGCAGGGTCTGTCCGGTGCTCGTGTCGATGCGATCGCCGAACGCATCCACACCTCGAAACGGATGATCTATTACTACTTCGGTAGCAAGGAACAGCTCTACGTCGAGGTGCTGGAGAAACTTTACGGCGACATCCGCAGCACTGAAAATCGCTTGCACCTGGCTGAGCTGGAACCGCGTGAGGCGATTCGGCGGCTGGTGGAGTTCACCTTCGATCACCATGACCGCAACGTCGATTTTGTGCGCATCGTCAGCATCGAGAACATTCACAACGCCGAGTACGTGAAACAGTCCGAAGCGATCAAGGCGATGAACAATACGATCCTCGATTCGCTGGGCGTGATTCTGCGTCGCGGTGCCGAGGAGGGTGTATTCCGCAGTGGGCTGGATCCGCTGGACGTGCACTTGTTGATCAGTTCGTTCTGTTTTTACCGGGTGTCGAACCGTCATACCTTTGGTGAGATTTTTCAGATCGACTTGCCGGACGAAACGATCAAGCAGCGTCATCGGCAGATGATCTGCGAGTCGGTGCTGCGTTATTTGCAGGCCTGAAGCTCAAGCCAGCAGAATGCAGATCGTTCCCACTCTCGTGGGAACGATCAACTTGCCTGCGATGCTGTTCAGCCATTCATGCTTTGAAAATGCGCGAGCATCCGCTGTGCATCCGGCACCACCCCGCTGAACAACTCAAAAGCCTTTACCGCCTGAAACACCGCCATGTTGCCGCCATCCAGAGTACGGCAGCCCAGGGCGCGGGCGTTGCGCAGCAGTTCGGTTTCCAGTGGAAAGTAAACGATCTCCGCGACCCACAATTCAGCCCGCAGCAATTTCACTGGCACTGGCATGCCGGGCAGTTTGGCCATGCCCATCGGTGTGGTGTTCACCAGTCCATCGGCCTGCGCCAGTGCGCTGGTCAGATCGCTGCCGGCACAAGCCCGGCCGCTGCCGAAATGCTGATTGAGATTATTCGCAAGGCTTTGCGCGCGGCTGACGTCCACGTCGAAAATACTCAATTGCTGCACGCCTTCGCTCAACAGCGCGTGGGCCACCGCAGCCCCCGCACCACCAGCGCCCATTTGGACGACGCGCTCGCGGGCAGCATCCTTCAAACCACGGCGAAAACCTTCGGCGAATCCGAGGCAGTCGGTGTTATGCCCAATGCGTTTTCCGTCCTTGAGCACCACGGTGTTGACGGCGCCAATGCCTCGGGCTTCCGGTGAGAGTTCGTCGAGCAGCGGGATGATCGCCTGCTTGCACGGAAAGGTGATGTTCAGGCCGGTGAAGTTCATCCGCTCGGCTGACATCAGCAGGTCGGGGAGCGCACCGCTGTCGAGTTTCAGCTGATCGAGGTCGATCAACCGATATAGATAGCGCAGGCCTTGGGCATCACCTTCGCGCTCATGCAGGGCCGGGGTTCGAGACGCCTGGATACCGGCGCCGATGAGTCCTGCGAGTACTGTGTTGTTCTGCGACATGTGGCTCATCCCTTCAGGCGTTGACTGAAATGCTCCAGCGCCAGGCGATAGCCGTGGCTGCCGAATCCGCACAGGATGGCGGTGGCGATGGCCGACACGAACGAGTGGTGACGGAAAGGCTCGCGAGCATGCACGTTGGACAGGTGCACTTCGATCACCGGTAACTCGCTGGCGACCAGCGCGTCACGGATCGCTACCGAAGTGTGCGTCCAGGCTGCCGGGTTGATCACGATTCCGGCGCAACGACCGCGTGCCGAGTGAATCCAGTCGAGCAATTCGCCCTCGTGGTTGGTCTGGCGAAACTCCACTGCCAGGCCGAACTCCTCGGCGGCGCGACCGCACAAGGCTGAAATGTCGGCCAGGGTTTCATGGCCATACGTCGCCGGCTCACGGCTGCCGAGCAGGTTCAGGTTCGGGCCGTTGAGCACCAGAACGATAGGGGACATCAGGGGCATCTCCATTGTTATTGTGGGCGTGGGTCGAGGGGGACCCGCCTGTGCAGATAAATTGTACTAGCTGGTTAATTTGGTCAATTGATGCTGAGCGGCAAGTCTCGCAAGACGGCAATAAGTGTTCGATGATCGGACAGTCGCTGTCGTCCGTATGATCACTGCCGCGCGGGCTCGGCACAGCAGCCCGACGCCAGTTCCTTGAGAATCGGACAGTCCGGGCGGTGGTCGCCCTGACAATGTTCCACCAGATCCTGCAGGGTGTCGCGCAACTGGCCGAGTTCGCGGATTTTCTGGTTCAGCTCGTCGATGTGCTGGCGGGCCAGTGCCTTGACGTCGGCGCTGGCCCGTTGGCGATCCTGCCAGAGGGTCAGCAGTTTGCCGACCTCTTCCAGGGAAAATCCGAGATCGCGTGAACGCTTGATGAACGCCAGGCTGTGCAGGTCGTCGTCGCCATAGATGCGGTAGCCGCTGTCGGTACGGTGCGCTGCCTTGAGCAGGCCGATCGACTCGTAATAACGAATCATCTTGGCGCTCAGGCCGCTGTGTCTGGCTGCTTGGCCGATGTTCATTCAACGTCCTCCAGGTCTTTCGGCTTCCAGGTCTTGAGCAGTAAAGCATTGCTCACCACGCTGACGCTGGACAAGGCCATCGCCGCACCGGCGATCACCGGGTTGAGCAAGCCGAAGGCTGCCAGCGGAATGCCGATCAGGTTGTAGACGAAGGCCCAGAACAGGTTCTGACGGATCTTCGCGTAGGTCTTGCGGCTGATTTCCAGAGCTGCCGGCACCAGGCGAGGATCGCCGCGCATCAAGGTGATCCCGGCCGCGTGCATCGCCACGTCAGTGCCGCCGCCCATGGCGATGCCGATATCTGCCGCCGCCAGCGCCGGAGCATCGTTGATGCCGTCGCCGACCATCGCCACGACGCCGGTCTTTTTCAGCTCAGCGACGGTCGAGGCTTTTTCGGCCGGCAGTACTTCAGCGTGAACGTTGCTGATGCCCAGCGCTTGCGCAACCACTCGGGCGCTGCCACGGTTGTCGCCGGTCAGCAGGTGACTGCCGATATGTTGCTCGTTGAGTGCTTCGATGGCGTGCAGCGCGCCAGGCTTGAGGGTGTCGCCAAAGGCGAACAGGCCGAGCACCTTGGGCTCGGGGCTTTGTTCGATCAGCCATGACAAGGTTCGACCCTCGGCTTCCCAGGCGTTGGCGGATTCGCTCAAGGGACCGGCGTTCAAGCCGCTTTCTTCCAGCAGACGGCGATTACCCAGCGCCAATCGACGACCTTCCAGCGTGCCGGCAATGCCGCGACCGGTCAGTGACTGGCTAGCGCTGACATCGGCCACCGGCAAGTTACGCTCGGCACAGGCGTCGAGCACGGCTTTGGCCAGCGGGTGTTCGCTGCCGCGTTGCAGGGCGCCGGCCAGTTGCAGCAGGCTCGCTTCGTTGCCGTCGATGGCACTCAAGTGAGCGATGCGCGGCGTGCCGGACGTCAGTGTGCCGGTCTTGTCGAACACCACCACGCTGACTTCATGGGCGCGCTCCAGCGCTTCGGCGTCCTTGATCAGAATGCCGTGGCGCGCGGCCACACCGGTGCCGGCCATGATCGCGGTCGGCGTGGCCAGGCCGAGGGCGCAAGGGCAGGCGATCACCAGCACGGCAACCGCGTTGATCACCGCGGTTTCCAGCGGTGCGCCGTACAGCCACCAGCCGATCAAGGTTGCCAGCGCTAAAAGCAGCACGACGGGAACGAACACCTGGCTGACTTTATCCACCAGCTTTTGAATCGGTGCCTTGCCGGCCTGGGCGTCTTCGACCAGACGGATAATTCGCGCCAACACGGTTTCTGCGCCAAGCGCTTGAGTCCGAACCAGCAGCCGGCCTTCGCCGTTGATTGCGCCGCCAGTGACCTTGTCGCCGGGATGTTTGGGCACGGGCAGGCTTTCTCCGCTGATCAGTGCTTCGTCGGCGTGGCTCTGGCCTTCAATCACTTCACCGTCCACCGGGAAACGTTCGCCGGGTTTGACCAGCACCAGGTCACCGAGGCGCAACGCGCTGATGGCGACGTCCTGTTCACGGCCGTCGATCACTTGAATTGCCCGTTCAGGACGCAAGGCTTCAAGGGCGCGAATGGCGCTGGCGGTCTGGCGTTTGGCGCGGCTCTCAAGGTATTTGCCGAGCAACACCAGCGCGATCACTACCGCCGAAGCTTCGAAATAAAGATGCGGCATGCTGCCGGAGCTGACGGTGGCCCACAGGTAAATGCTCAAGCCATAACCGGCGCTGGTGCCCAGGGCCACCAGCAGATCCATGTTGCCGGCGCCCGCGCGAACGGCCTTCCAGGCGGCGACATAAAAGCGTGCACCGAAGATGAATTGCACTGGCGTCGCCAAGGCAAACTGCGCCCAGGCCGGAAGCATCCAGTGCAGGCCAAACGGCTGCACCAGCATTGGCAGCACCAGTGGCAAGGCCAGCACGATTGCCAGCAGCAAACTCCAGCGCTCACGGTGTAGACGCAGCACTTGATCGTTATCGGTGGCTTGCTCGGCTTGCCAGACGCTGGCGCTGTAACCGGCCTTGCTGACTGCATCGATCAATACCTGCGGATCGATCTGAGTGAGCAGTTCGAGGTGCGCGCGTTCGTTGGCCAGGTTGACACTGACGCTGTTCACCCCGGCGATTTTATTAAGGGCACGTTCGACCCGACCGACACATGAGGCGCAGGTCATACCGCCAATGCTCAATTCGAGGCTGTGTACGGGCACGCTGTATCCGGCTTGCTGCACCGCTTCCATGAGTGCAGGCAAACTGTCGCGTGGGGCCTGGACGCGCGCTTGCTCGGTGGCCAGGTTGACGCTGACGCTGCTTGCGCCAACAACTTTGCTCAACGCACGCTCGACACGTCCGGCGCAGCTGGCGCAGGTCATGCCGGATATCGGCAGATCGAAGGTGGTGGAATCGGACATCGGTCTTACTCCCTGTAGAGATGACCTACAGGATCAACCTTGCCATGCGGGCAAGGTCAAGCGCCAATCTTGATGGTGTCCTTCAAGAAGCCAACGCGGTCCCTGTAGCAGCAGGCTTCGCCAGCCGCTACAGGTGGAATGTGCTCAATACCCCAACGTGGCGGGCTTGAGGTACATGCCTTGCTGATTCATGGCGATGCGGTATTTCAACAGGTCGCCCGCTCGCAACGTAATGTTCTGCGAACCCGGGGCGAGCATCCCGGCACTGCAACCTGGCGCCTGGCCGGGCAGCAGTTTGAGTCGCAGGGAGTAGTTGCCCGGCGGCAAATTGAACGAGGTGCTCTGCTCCTGGAACAACCGCGCCGACAACTGATCCTGGATGTACACGCCAATCTCGCACGAGGTCGCGACTTCCAGGCGCTCGCGAGAAATGATCAACACACCATAGTCTTCGGCGCTGGCCGAGGGCGCGGCGGCGAAAAGACTGAGCATGCCGAATAGGCTGAAAGCTGACCAGCGCATGGCTGCATCTCCTGCTTTTGAGTCATTGATGGCGAAGCTTGGCCGAGCGCGGCGATGATTGCCAGCCCGGCAGATCACTGCAGAACTTGACCTTGCCACAGTGGCAAGCTCAAGACTGGCTCAGGGGGCGTTCTCAATCAGTTTCCACGCCGGTGGGGAAACTGATTGAGAACGCCCCCTAAACCTCATCAAAGGAGCTGTCTCATGCAAGTATTCAACGTTCAAGGAATGTCGTGCGGTCACTGTGTTCGGGCCATTACCGAGGCGCTGAAAGCCAAGGATCCGGCGGCCAGTGTCCGGGTCGACCTCGCGGCGAAGGAAGTCGGCGTGGAGAGCGCGTTGTCGACAGAGCAGGTGATCAGCCTGATCAGCGAAGAAGGCTACGCGGTCACGCTGGCCTGAACCTTTTTAATAGTTAGCGACCTATCGGAATGTTCAAGGCGTCCAGGCGCGGCTAGACTGTCGGGCTGCCGACTGACGTATAACTGGACGCCTGATGAACCTCCGTACCATTCTGATTCTTGGCGCCCTGAGCGCTTTCGGGCCGCTGGCCATCGATTTCTATCTGCCAGCCTTCCCGGCCATGGCGGCTGCTTTCGGCACGGATGAAAAACACGTCCAGTTGACCCTGGCAGCTTATTTCCTCGGCCTGTCGATTGGTCAGTTGGCTTATGGCCCGGTGGCCGATCGCTTCGGCAGGCGCATGCCATTGCTGGTGGGCGTCGGTCTGTTCACCCTGGCATCACTGGTGTGCGCGTTTGCGCCGAGCCTTGAGTGGCTGATCGCGGCCCGTTTCGTTCAGGCGCTGGGGGGCTGCGCCGGGATGGTGATTTCCCGCGCGGTGGTCAGCGACAAGTGCGACGCGGTGGGTTCGGCGAAAGTCTTTTCCCAGCTGATGCTGGTGATGGGCTTGGCCCCGATTCTTGCGCCAATGCTCGGCGGTTTGCTGGTCAACCTGTATGGCTGGCAGTCGATCTTTATCGCCTTGACGCTGTTCAGCGCATTGTCAGCCCTGGCGGTTGCGCTAGGCCTGCCGGAAAGTTTACCGGCCAACCAGCCGCGTCAGCCGTTGTCGGGTGCTTTGCGTCAGTACGGTCGCCTGCTCACTGACAGGATCTTCCTCGGACATGCCTTGACCGGCGGCATCGCGATTGCCGGGATGTTTGCCTACATCGCCGGTTCACCTTTCGTCTTCATCAAGCTTTACGGTGTGCCGGCCGAGCACTTCGGCTGGTTGTTCGGCACCAACGCCGCGGGCTTCATTCTGGTGGCGCAGGTCAATGCCCGGTTGCTCTCCAAACGTGGCCCGGCCTTTTTGCTGGCGCGCACCGTGTGGATTTATCTGGCGGCAGGCCTGAGCTTGCTGGCGGTCAGTTCACTGCATACCGAGCATTTATGGCCGTTGCTGATCCCGCTGTTCATCTGCATCGCAAGCCTGGGTTGCATCATTCCCAATGCATCGGCGTGTGCCATGAGCGGGCAGGGCGCGCGCGCAGGCAGCGCTTCGGCGATGCTCGGTTGCTTGCAGTTCAGCGTTGCCGCAGGCGCGGCGGCGTTGGTCGGCGTGCTGCACGACGGCACGGCCATGCCGATGGCGATGGTCATCAGCCTGTGCGGTATGTTGGTGGTGAGCGTCGCGATGCTCACCCGTCGGCTGCAAGTTGCCCGGGCAGCGCAAGCCGCGACTTGAGTCAGCCGGTTGCTCGTTGCTGGCGTTGGGGGAGTTGATGAGGAGCGTGCAAGCGAGCCTCGAGGGTCGAGGTAAAAGCGCGAGCTTCGGCTTCACTGCGGAAGTTCACCGCGTGGTTGTCCAGGCGGACCTGCCACTGGGATTTTGCCAATTCTTTTATCAGGATCTTCATTGCTGACTTCCTCACCTAAAAGACTGCACTGCGGGAGGCTCGATTGTAGACCTGAATCAAATCGGATTTGTGACGCGGATCAAATCCTCAGACTGACGGTGTGTTTCGTATTTGAAACGGCAAGCGGAACACACCGTCGTCTAAACCCCTAGAAGCCTTCGAGGACGATCTTGCCCCTGGACGTGCCGCTTTCCAGCAGTGCATGGGCACGGCGCAGGTTGGCCGCGTTGATCGTGCCGAAGTGTTCGCCGACCGTGGTTTTCAATGTGCCCGCATCGATCAGCTCGGCCACCCGGTTCAGCAGCTTGTGCTGTTCGAGCATGTCGGCGGTTTCGAACAGCGAGCGGGTGTACATGAATTCCCAGTGCAACGACAGGCTCTTGCGTTTGAGCTTGGTCACGTCGAGTGCCTTCGGATCATCGATCAGCGCAAGCTTGCCTTGAGGCGCGAGGGCTTCGACCAGTTGTTCGAAGTGCTGGTCGGTTTCGGTCAGGCTGGCAACGTGAGTCACCTGAGCGTGGCCTGCGCGCTTGAGTTCTTCGCTCAGCGGTTGGCTGTGATCGATCACCAGGTCTGCGCCCAGTTCGCGTACCCAACTTTGGGTCTGCGGGCGTGAGGCAGTGCCGATGACGTTCAATGCGGTGAGCTGGCTGGCCAGTTGAGTCAGGATCGAACCCACGCCACCGGCGGCGCCGACGATCAGCAGGCTTTGGCCTTGAGCGGTTTTGCCTTCGCGTACTTGCAGGCGTTCGAACAACAGTTCCCATGCGGTGATCGCGGTCAACGGTAGCGCGGCGGCTTCGGCGAAGCTCAGGGACTTGGGCATATGGCCGACAATGCGCTCGTCCACCACATGCAGTTCACTGTTGCCACCTGCGCGCGCGATAGAGCCGGCGTAGTAAACCTTGTCACCGGGCTTGAACAGGCTGACGTCGCTGCCGACTGCCTTGACCACGCCGGCCACATCCCAGCCCAGCACTTTTGCGACACCCTCATCGGGCGCGACATTCTGGCGAACCTTGGTGTCCACCGGATTGACCGAGATGGCTTTGACTTCAACCAGCAAATCCCGTGGGCCTGCAAGCGGCTCGGGCAGTTCGATGTCCTGCAGCGATTCCGGATCGTTGATGGGCAGTGAACGGTAGTAGGCAATGGCTTTCATGGCGCAATTCTCATGGGGCATTCGATGGCAGGGATGATTGGTTATTTCTCTTGAAGATAAAACCGGCTAAAAGAACAGTCTCTTTCAATATTTTTTTGATAATGCAGGTGGGCTGATGCTGCGTTTCGATGACTTGCAGTTGTTCGTCCGGGCTGCGGACCTGGGCAGTCTGTCTGCGGCGGCGCGGGTCATGGACCTGTCGGCGGCAGTGGCCAGCGCCGCGTTGAAGCGGATCGAGCAGCAATTGGGCGCGCGGTTGCTGGCGCGTTCGACTCGCAGTCTGCGTCTGACCGCAGAGGGCGAAGGCTTTTTGGAATACGCCCGCGCGGCGCTGAGCAATCTGGATGAAGGACGGCGTTTGCTGGCCAGCGGACAGGACCAGGTCAGCGGCGTATTGCAGTTGTCGGCACCTTCGGACTTCGGTCGCAATTTGCTGCTGCCGTGGCTGGACGAATTCCAGCGCGAGCATCCAAAACTGACGGTACGCCTGCTGTTGGGGGACCGGATTGCCGACCTGTTCCGCCAACCGGTGGACATCGCCCTGCGCTACGGGGAACCGGAAGACTCAAGCCTGGTGGCGCTGCCGATCGCCCCGGACAACCGTCGCGTGTTGTGTGCTGCACCACACTACCTCGCACGGCATGGCGAACCGCGCCAACTGGAGCAACTGGCCCAGCACAATTGCCTGTTGTACATGCTGGGCAGCCGGGTTCACGACCACTGGAGTTTTCATGACGGCAAGCGGGAGGTGAGCTTGACCGTCAGCGGTGATCGCTTCAGTGATGATGCGGACGTAGTACGTCTGTGGGCGGTGGCCGGTGCCGGAATTGCCTACAAGTCCTGGCTGGATGTAGCCGGCGATGTGTTGGCCGGGCGCTTGAAAGTGCTGATGCCGGCGCTGCTCTGCGAGCGCGCACCGCTGAATTTGCTGTGCGCTCATCGCGCTCAATTGAGTAAGCCGGTGAACCTGCTGAGTGAAATGCTCAAGTCACGATGTGCGCAATTGTCGGCTCAATCGCCAGCAATGATCGGTGCGGGCGAGTAGTCGCACGCAAATAGGGAAAATTCTGGCAGGAACTATCACCTCCAAAAGCTTCCGGCCGGCAGGAACCGAAGATCATCGCGCATATACTAGCGCCTGCCTGGTGTCGCACCGTTGTCGGCGACGTTGCGATGTCTCGCTCAAAGCGGTTGGACGCTGTGCTGATCGTTGTTGAGCCAGGTCGGGGTTTTCGAAGAGGTTCGTCGCATCCGTTGGTTATACCGCCCGGCTTTTGGCGGCTTTCACGCCTTGGCCGGCAGCACATTACTGGTCAAGATGTCCCAGAGCAGCAGACAAATGATTCAACAGGGAGTGAATACATGGAACATGCACCTTGCATCAGCCAGATAGCCACGTTGCTGGCAGACCCGAAGCGTAGCGCAATGATGTGGGCCTTGATGGACGGTACTGCACGGCAATCCGAGGAGTTGGCATTGCTGGCAGGCTTATCGCCGTCATCGGCCAATGCGCACCTGGGGCGTTTGTCCAGCGGTGGACTGTTGAAAGTCGAGGAGCGTGGGCGCAAGCGGTTTTTCCGGCTTGCGGCTCCCGAAATCGGTGCGGCGGTTGAAGCGCTGGCCAGCGCCACTCTGGCCAGTCTGCCAGGCAAGGTTCCAGAGTTGCTCAAGCGCACCAGCCCATCGACGAAAGTGCGTACGGCACCTTCGTCATTGCTTCGGGCCAGGCTCTGTGAAGACCATCTGGGGGGAAGCCTGGCGGCCGATCTGTATCAGCGAATGCTCGATGCCGGCTGGATCGAACAGTTGGACAAGCGCGTCATCGTGACCCACAAAGGGGCCAATCAGCTGGCAACCCACGGCGTATTCATTCAGGCCCTGGCCCACAGCACTTCCCGAGTAGTCTGCGCCTGCCCTGACTGGAGCGAGCGCCGACCGCATCTGGGCGGCACACTGGGGGCGGCGGTATTGCAGCTGTTCATGCAGTCCGGCTGGTTGAATCTGCCCAGCGACACGCGTGTTCTGCAGATCACCGCGGCCGGTCAGCGTGAAATCGATCAGTTCGCCAAAGAGGCCGAGTTGGAAATGGCGCTCTAGCAACCTTTGAAATCGACGTCTGTGGCCAGAGGTTTCAGACGTCGCTCAGAGCTGTGGCCAAGTCGTATCCAGCAATAGTGACCCCAGGCGATCCCGCACACTCGATACGGGGATTATCGAATGGGGGATACGGCATGGAAACGCAAGGCTATAGCGCGGCAGAACGTCTGGAACGACTGCCCATCAGCGGTTATCACCGGATCATTTTCATCATCATTGCCCTGGCGTTTTTCTTCGACTCCATGGACCTGGCAATGATGACGTTCCTCTTGGGGTCGATCAAAGCCGAGTTCGCTCTGAGCACCGCGCAGGCCGGGTTGCTGGCCAGTTCGAGTTTCTTCGGCATGGTGCTTGGCGCGTCGTTGTCCGGGATGCTTGCCGACCGCTTCGGAAGAAAGCCGGTGTTTCAGTGGAGCATCGTGTTGTGGGGCGTCGCCAGTTACCTCTGTTCTACGGCGCAAAGCGTCGAGACGCTGACGCTGTTTAGAGTACTTCTGGGGATCGGCATGGGCATGGAGTTTCCGATTGCCCAATCGATGCTGTCCGAATTGATCCCGGCCAAACGGCGCGGGCGCTACATCGCGTTGATGGATGGCTTCTGGCCGCTGGGTTTTGTCGCGGCGGGCGTGCTGTCTTACTTCCTGTTACCGCTGGTTGGCTGGCGCGACATCTTCCTGGTGCTGGCGGTACCGGCGGTGTTTGTCCTGGCGATCCGTTTCTTCATTCCCGAGTCACCACGCTGGCTGGAACAGGCCGGGCATCATGCGGTAGCGGACAAGGTTTTGCAGCGTATTGAAGACAAGGTGCGGGGCTCGCTGGGGCGCGCCGATCTGCCGGAGCCGATTCGTTTGCCCAGGATCGAGAGTCGTCCGGGGCACTTTCTCTCGGCCTTGAATGAAATCTGGTCACCCTTGTATCGCCAACGCACGATGATGATCTGGAGCGTCTGGTTCTTTGCCTTGCTTGGCTTCTATGGCCTGACTTCCTGGCTCAGCGCATTGCTGCAACAGTCAGGGTTTGCAGTGACTCAGTCGGTGTATTACACCGTGCTGATTTCCCTTGGCGGGATTCCCGGTTTTCTCATGGCTGCCTGGCTGGTGGAACGTTGGGGGCGCAAGCCGGTGTGCATCATCACCTTGCTCGGTGGTGGGGTGATGGCGTTTCTGTACGGGCAGAGCGCAGTGTTTGGCGGCAACGTCAGCCTGTTGATCAGTTCGGGCCTGCTGATGCAGTTCTTCCTGTTCGGCATGTGGGCCGTGCTCTACACCTACACCCCGGAGCTCTATCCCACTTCAGCGCGGGCCACCGGTTCCGGGTTTGCCTCGGCGATTGGCCGGGTCGGCTCGTTGCTCGGGCCATTGGTCACCGGGCTGGTGTTCCCGATAACGGGGCAGGGCGGGGTGTTCGCCTTGGGCGCGATGTGTTTTGCCATTGCCGCAGGCGTGGTCTGGCTGTTCGGGATGGAGACGCAGGGCAAGACGCTGGAGGAGTTGAGCGAGGTCGCGCAAGTCGGTTAAACACTAATTCAATGTGGGAGCGAGCCTGCTCGCGATGGCGGACTGACATTCAAGATTGGTATTGAATGTTATGGCCTCATMGCGAGCAGGCTCGCTCCCACATTGGTTTTGCGGTGAAGCTTATGGCTTGACCAACCGTGCATCCAGGCTGTTCTGCGCCAGGCGCTTGGCCTGATCCTGGGTCATGCCCAAATGGGTATACAGCGCGTGGAAGTTCTCGGTGACATAACCGCCGAAGTACGCGGGGTCATCCGAGTTCACCGTAACTTTCACCCCACGCTCAAGCATGTCGAGGATGTTGTGCTGGGACATGTCATCGAACACGCACAGCTTGGTGTTGGACAGCGGGCAAACGGTCAACGGGATCTGCTCGTCAATGATCCGCTGCATCAGGCGCTCGTCTTCGATGGCGCGCACGCCATGGTCGATACGCTGGATTTTCAGCAGGTCGATGGCTTCCCAGATGTACTCCGGCGGGCCTTCTTCACCGGCGTGAGCAACGGTCAGGAAACCTTCATGACGGGCGCGATCGAACACACGCTGGAACTTGCTCGGCGGGTGGCCCATCTCTGAACTGTCCAGGCCGACGGCGACAAACGCATCACGGAACGGCAGCGCCTGGTCGAGGGTTTTCTCGGCTTCTTCTTCGCTCAGGTGACGCAGGAAACTGAGGATCAAACCGCTGGTGATGCCCAGTTGCTGTTCACCGTCTTTCAACGCGCTGGCGATGCCGTTAAGCACCACTTCGAACGGCACGCCACGGTCGGTATGGGTTTGTGGATCGAAGAACGGTTCGGTGTGAATCACGTTCTGCGCCTTGCAACGCAACAGGTAGGCCCAGGTCAGGTCGTAGAAATCCTGAGAGGTGCGCAACACATCTGCGCCCTGGTAATACAGGTCCAGGAACTCTTGCAGGTTGTTGAAGGCATAGGCCTTGCGCAGGGTTTCGACGTCGTTCCACGGCAGGGCGATCTTGTTGCGTTCGGCCAGGGCGAACAGCAACTCAGGCTCCAGCGAGCCTTCCAGGTGCAGATGCAATTCTGCCTTGGGCAGGGCGTTCAGCCAGTCGTACATATTCTTTTCTCATCAGGTACAGATAGTGAGCATTCTACAGATGCCTGTAGAAACAATTAGCAAAACCTGACCGGTTGGTTCATCCAGCCACCTCATAAACCTGGATGTTGGCAAACGTGGGCAAGGGCCAGCCCTTGCCCACGAAGGCGTCCGGTTAGATATCGGCAATCAACTGCCGCGCCGCCTGGCTGTGATCGGCAATCAAGCCTTTCAGGTCCAGCCCTTCGACTTGCCCGTCGATCACTCGCCATTTGCCGCCGATCATCACCCGGTCTGCACGATCCGCGCCACACAACAGCAATGCCGAGATCGGGTCATGGCTGCCAGAGAAGCGCAGCTCATCGAGCTTGAACAACGCCAGGTCGGCTTGCTTGCCCACTGCGATTTCGCCGATGTCGCTGCGACCGAGCAACTTTGCCGAACCCTGAGTGGCCCAGCCCAGCACCAGCTCCGGGGTGATTTTCTCTGCGCCATAACGCAGCCGTTGCAGGTACAGCGCCTGACGGGTTTCGAGGATCATGTTTGACGCATCGTTGGACGCCGAACCGTCAACGCCAAGGCCCAGCGGTGCGCCGGCAGCCGTCAGCTCAAGAGTTGGGCAAATGCCTGATGCCAGGCGCATGTTCGAACTCGGGCAATGGCAAATACCGGTGCCCGCGGCGCCGAGGCGGGCGATTTCGTCGGGGTTGAAATGAATGCCGTGCGCCAGCCAGGTGCGTGGGCCGAGCCAGCCAACGCTGTCCAGGTAATCCACAGTGCGCAGGCCGAAGCGCTGCAGGCAGAAGTCTTCTTCGTCGAGGGTTTCGGCGAGGTGGGTGTGCAGGCGAACATCGAGCGTATTCGCCAGTTCGGCACTGGCCGACATGATTTGCGGTGTGACCGAGAACGGCGAGCAGGGCGCCAGGGCGATCTGGATTTGCGCACCGTCGCCTCGTTCGTGGTACTCGGCGATCAGGCGTTGGCTGTCGGCGAGAATCACTTCACCTTGCTGCACGGTTTGCTGGGGAGGCAGGCCTCCGTCCTTTTCGCCGAGGCTCATCGAGCCACGGGTCAGCATGGCGCGCATACCGAGTTCACGGACGCTTTCGACTTGCACGTCGATGGCGTTTTCCAGTCCCTCGGGAAACAGGTAATGGTGATCGGCGGCAGTGGTGCAACCCGACAGCAGCAATTCAGCCAGGGCCACCTTGGTCGCCAGCGCGAGTTTTTCAGGGGTCAGTCGGGCCCAGACCGGGTAAAGCGTTTTCAGCCAGGGGAACAGCGGCTGATTGACCACTGGCGCCCAGGCGCGGGTCAGGGTTTGATAGAAGTGATGGTGAGTGTTGATCAGCCCCGGCAGGATCACATGCTCACGGGCATCGAAGACTTGTCCACAGGGTGTCGCGGGTTGTTGGCCTTGCTTGAGGACTTCGACGATCAAACCGTCTTGCAGCACCAGGCCACCACGGGCATCGAGGTCGTTGGCCGTGAAGATCGCGAGGGGATTTTTTAACCAGATACGGGTCGCAGGCATTTGCCGGCTCCTCTGAAAGTTGGGTTCAGGTTCGCCAGCTCAGTGTTGCCCTGTCTGCTGATCCAGGGTCGCCGCGGGGGGCGAAGTGCGAAGTTTCGAACAAAAGCGCTTTTCGGGCAAGCCTGGTCCGACAGGACGATGAATAACCTGTGGGAGCGAGCCTGCTCGCGAAAGCGGTGTGTCATACACCATTGACGTCGACTGACACGCCGTCATCGCGAGCAGGCTCGCTCCCACAGGGGGATGGGTGGTGTTTACCAGGGAATTGTTTCACCGCGGTAATTCACAAAATGATGCCCACCCTTGCCGGCATAAGCGTTCACCTGATCGACCAGTCCACGGGCACTGGTATCGACATCGATGTCCGCGCCTTCGCCGCCCATGTCGGTTTTCACCCAACCCGGATGCAGCGACAGCACGGTCAGTTTCTGTTCGCCCAACTGCGTGACGAAACTGTTGGTCATCGAGTTCAGCGCCGCTTTGCTGGCCTTGTACAGTGCCAGTTCTGGCGCATCAGGCATGGTCACGCTGCCGAGCACCGAGCTCATGAACGCCAGTACACCGTTGCCTTCGCGGATCTGCCCGACGAAACGCTGGGCCAGATTGATGGGCGCCACGGCGTTGGTGAAGAACAATTGACCCACCTCGGCCAGTGTCGCGCCACCGGGTGTCTGCACTTCCGGGCCTTTGACGCCGGCGTTGACGAACAACAGGTCGAACACCTGGCCTTTGAGTCGTTGACTGAGGGCGATCACCGCTTGCTGATCGTCCATGTCGAGCTTTTCAATCTGTACCTTGCCCAGTGCCTGCAACGCCTCGGCGTTCTGTGGGTTACGCACCGTGGCGGTGACTTGCCAGCCGTCGGCCAGCAGGGTTTTCACCAGCCCCAGGCCAAGGCCGCGTGAGGCGCCGATGATCAGTGCGGTTTTTACCGTAGACATGAGTGGCTTCCTTGAAAAAAATCATGGGTTCAATGGGCAGCGTTGCCCGAGCCGTTGTTGCAGTTCCTGGCGTAACTCACCGATCTCACCAAGCGTAAAGCCCAGACGTTGGACGATCAAATGCAGAAGTTAGATTCGGGGTCAGGCACTACTTCAGGGCGAGCTGCAGGATCGGGTGCAAATTTTGCTCGGGGTAATCTGATTAAAAAATGACCATGTGGCTGCAGGCTATGCCGGCTATGCGACTGAGCCAGCCATGAACGGGTTATCCACAGGTTGCTCCACAGTATTTGTGCGCAAGCCAGAAACCCGGGAATAAGCACTGTAAGGCTTTCTTCTAAAGGTGATATGCCGCTCTAACTGTTTGTTTTGCGGTGGAATTGAACCTGTGGATGGTCAGTTGGGCGAAAAATGATCAACGGCCGCAAAGCCACGTGGCGGAAGGGTTACAGCGCTGTGTGCTCAGGTTATCCACAGCCGGGTGCACAGCGGTTGTGGGCAAGTGTCGGTAAAGTTGGCATGGCGCCAATGCCCCAAAAGATCGCAGCCTTTTTTCAGCGCTGCAACACAATCCGCCCGCGACTCACATCCGCCAATTGACGCTGCAAGGTATCGATCTGCGTCTCACCGATGGCCAGTTGCAGTTCCACACCATTGGCGGTGAAGGTTTCTTCCACCACCAACCCGCCCAGCTCGACCACGCGCAGTTTGACCAGCACCAGTTCGCTGAAGCTGCAGGCACAACGGATCGGCACTCGGCTGATCAGAGCAATCCGCTCGGCGCCTTGCAGGCATTTATTGGCGCTGCCGCCATAGGCCCGGGCGAGGCCGCCGGTGCCCAGTTGAATGCCGCCGTACCAGCGAATCACCACGACCGCGACCTGATCGCAATCCTGCGCTTCGATCGCCGCGAGTATCGGCCGGCCAGCAGTGCCGCCCGGTTCGCCGTCGTCACTGCTGCGGTACTGATCGGCGAGTTTCCAGGCCCAGCAATTGTGTGAAGCGTTCAGGTCGCTGTGCTGCTCGATGAACGCCTGCGCCTCGGCAGCACTGGTGATCGGTGCCGCGAGGGCGATGAAGCGGCTTTTGCGAATCTCTTCACGGTATTCGCAAAGGCCTGCGAGGGTAAAGGGCATGTCTGAGCGTCTTAAATGGCTGGAGTGAGGCCGCAGCCTTTAAGAATGATACGGATCAGGTTATCGCCAGCGTCTTCCATGTCCTGCCTGGTCAGTTTGGTACGACCGGTGACGCGGCAGATTTGCGTGGCGAAATCGGCGTAATGCTGGGTGCTGCCCCATAACAGGAAGATCAGGTTCACCGGGTCTACAGGGTCCATCTTGCCGGCGTCGATCCAGGCCTGAAACACGTTCGCGCGGCCCTGGAACCAGGCGCGGTAATCCTGATTGAAGTACTCGGTCAGGCATTCACCGCCGCTGATGACTTCCATGGCGAACACCCGCGAGGCTTGTGGCTGGCGGCGGGAGAACTCCATCTTGGCGCGAATGTAGCGGGTCAGCGCTTCGGCGGGATCGTCTTCGGCAGTAAGGGTATTAAAGGTGCTGTCCCACAACTGGAGGATGTTGCTCAACACCCCGATGTACAGCCCGAGCTTGTTGGTGAAGTAGTAATGCAGATTGGCTTTGGGCAGCCCGGCATTCTGCGCGATGGTGTTCATGCTGGTGCCCTTGAAACCGTGACGAGCGAATTCGATTTCGGCGGCTTTGAGGATCGCTTCTTCGTTCTTCTGACGAATGCGGCTGGCAGGCTTGCCTGCGTGGGCTGGGACTTCAAAGGTCATGGGCGGTTCCGAGCGGGTCAGTGGGTGCACGGTGCGTTGATAGCGCACCCACGGGAATCCGACAAGCCTTGTCGCTATAAAAGCGTCAACGCTGGGCCTTTCATGCTGATTATCGAGTCGCTGCAAGGCTTTCCAGGAAGCTTTCCAGTACCAAATGCGGGCGCCGCCCCTTACGTGTCACCGATGCCAGGCTCAGGTCATAAAAACGTGCGCCGGGTTTGAGCGCGCGCAAGCGACCTTGCTGCACCCACAGGCTGGCGTAGTGGTCTGGCAGGTAACCGATGTAGCGCCCGGTCAGAATCAGAAACGCCATGCCCTCGCGGTCCGATGCGCTGGCGGTGCAATTGAGCGCCTGATAATGCGCCTGGATCTCGGCTGGTAAACGGAAGGTCGGGGCGATCGCGTCCTGACTATTCAGGCGTTCATCGTCCAGCTGTTTATCGTCGACATAAAACAATGGATGGCCGACCGCGCAGTAGAGCAGCGAACGCTCGCTGTACAGCGGCTGATACTCAAGCCCCGACAAGGCGCTGGCCTGCGGTACCACGCCGACATGCAAGCGACCGTCGAGCACGCCTTGTTCGACTTCATTGGGCGCGATCATGCGGATCTGAATCTGCACGTCCGGCCCACGCTCTTTCAACTGCGCCAGTGCGTGAGTGATGCGCATGTGGGGCAGGGTGACGAGGTTGTCGGTCAGGCCGATGGTCAATTCACCGCGCAAGTGCTGATGCAGGCCGTTGACCTCGGTGCGAAAACTTTCCAGCGCACTTAATAGCTGCAACGCCGATTGATAGACCTCGCGGCCCTCTTCGGTCAGCGAGAACCCGGCTCGACCACGTTGACACAGGCGCAGGCCCAGTCGTTGTTCAAGATCGCTCATTTGCTGGCTGATGGCTGAACGTCCAATCCCGAGCACGCTTTCTGCCGCGGAGAAGCCACCGCACTCGACCACGCTGCGAAAGATCCGCAGCAGGCGGATATCAAAGTCACTGACTTGTGCCAGTGGATCGGGTCGGCGGCTGCTCATGCTTTTTACTCAAAAGTTTAGTGATTGGCTGACTGAAGGTTAGAAGAGTTGGATTTCACCGACTTTATCGTCGTGGCAACTTAGCTGCAAGAACGCTTTTAATCCCTACGCCGCTTATTGCCCTGCGAGGTTTTGCTCATGAACGTGCCTGAAAACGCCCCGGTCTCCCTGGCCAGCCAACTCAAGCTCGATGCCCACTGGATGCCGTACACCGCCAACCGCAATTTCCAGCGCGACCCGCGTCTGATCGTTGCCGCTGAAGGCAGCTACCTGATCGACGACAAGGGCCGTAAAGTCTATGACTCACTGTCGGGTCTGTGGACCTGCGGCGCAGGGCATACCCGCAAGGAAATCCAGGAAGCGGTGGCCAAACAGTTGGGCACCCTCGATTACTCGCCGGGCTTCCAGTACGGTCACCCGCTGTCGTTCCAGCTCGCCGAGAAAATCACCGAGCTGACCCCGGGCAATCTGAATCACGTGTTCTTCACTGACTCCGGTTCCGAGTGCGCCGATACAGCCGTGAAGATGGTCCGCGCTTACTGGCGCCTGAAAGGTCAGTCGACCAAGACCAAAATGATCGGCCGTGCCCGTGGCTACCACGGTGTGAACATCGCCGGCACCAGCCTGGGTGGCGTGAACGGCAACCGTAAGCTGTTTGGTCAGGCGATGATGGACGTCGACCACCTGCCGCACACCCTGTTGACCAGCAACGCCTATTCCCGTGGCATGCCGAAAGAGGGCGGTATCGCCCTGGCCGATGAGCTGCTCAAGCTGATCGAACTGCATGACGCCTCGAACATCGCAGCGGTGTTCGTCGAGCCATTGGCCGGTTCTGCCGGTGTACTGGTTCCGCCTCAGGGTTATCTGAAACGTCTGCGCGAAATCTGCGATCAGCACAACATCCTGCTGGTATTCGACGAAGTCATCACCGGCTTCGGTCGTACCGGTTCGATGTTCGGCGCTGACAGCTTCGGCGTGACTCCGGACCTGATGTGCATTGCCAAGCAAGTCACCAACGGTGCGATCCCGATGGGCGCGGTGATCGCCAGTTCGGAGATCTACCAGACCTTCATGAACCAGGCGACGCCGGAATACGCGGTGGAATTCCCCCACGGTTACACCTATTCCGCGCACCCGGTGGCCTGCGCTGCCGGCCTGGCGGCACTCGACCTGCTGCAAAAGGAAAACCTGGTGCAGAGCGTGGCCGAAGTTGCGCCGCACTTCGAGAATGCGCTGCACGGTCTGAAAGGTTCGAAGAACGTCATCGACATTCGTAACTACGGTCTGGCCGGTGCGATCCAGATCGCTGCGCGCGACGGCGACGCCATTGTGCGTCCGTTCGAGGCGGGCATGGCGCTGTGGAAAGCGGGTTTCTATGTGCGCTTCGGCGGCGACACCCTGCAGTTCGGCCCAACCTTCAACAGCAAGCCGCAGGATCTTGATCGTCTGTTCGATGCGGTCGGAGAAGTGCTGAACAAGATCGACTGATTAGCCCTTCTATATAAGAACGAACAACGGACGCGCAGCGATGCGCGTCTGTGGATAATTTTTCAGGAGCCCCGCATGAGCCTCATCCCGCATTTGATCAACGGTGAACTGGTGAGCGACAACGCTCGCACTGCTGATGTGTTCAACCCGTCCACTGGCCAGCCAATCCATAAAGTGCCATTGGCCAGCCGTGAAACCATTCAAAACGCCATCGATTCGGCCAAGGCTGCATTTCCGGCCTGGCGCAACACGCCACCGGCCAAGCGCGCCCAGGTGATGTTTCGCTTCAAGCAATTGCTGGAGCAGAACGAAGCGCGTATCGCTCAATTGATCAGCGAAGAACACGGCAAGACGCTGGAAGACGCCGCGGGTGAATTGAAGCGCGGTATCGAAAACGTCGAATTCGCCTGTGCGGCACCGGAAATCCTCAAAGGCGAGTACAGCCGTAATGTCGGCCCGAACATCGATGCCTGGTCGGACTTCCAGCCATTGGGCGTGGTGGCCGGTATCACCCCGTTCAACTTTCCGGCGATGGTGCCGCTGTGGATGTATCCGCTGGCGATCGTCTGCGGCAACTGCTTTATCCTCAAACCGTCCGAGCGTGATCCAAGCTCGACGTTGTTGATCGCTCAGCTCCTGCTGGAAGCCGGCCTGCCGAAAGGCGTGTTGAGCGTGGTTCACGGTGACAAGGCTGCGGTCGATGCGTTGATCGAAGCGCCTGAAGTCAAGGCACTGAGCTTTGTCGGCTCGACGCCGATTGCCGAATATATCTATGCCGAAGGCACCAAGCGCGGTAAACGCGTTCAGGCATTGGGCGGGGCGAAGAATCACGCGGTGCTGATGCCGGATGCTGATCTGGATAACGCAGTCAGCGCGCTGATGGGCGCGGCTTACGGTTCTTGTGGCGAGCGTTGCATGGCGATCTCGGTAGCCGTGTGCGTCGGCGATCAGGTCGCGGATGCGCTGGTGGCCAAGCTGGTTCCGCAGATCAAGGCGCTGAAAATCGGTGCCGGCACTTCGTGTGGTCTGGACATGGGGCCACTGGTTTCCGGTCAGGCTCGCGATAAAGTCAGTGGCTATATAGAAGACGGTGTTTCCTCCGGCGCTTCCCTGGTCATCGATGGTCGTGGGTTGAGTGTTGCCGGTCATGAGGAAGGTTTCTTCCTGGGTGGCTGCCTGTTCGATAACGTCACGCCAGAGATGCGTATCTATAAAGAAGAGATCTTCGGGCCGGTGCTGTGTGTCGTTCGGGTCAATAGCCTGGAAGAGGCTATGCAACTGATCAACGATCACGAGTATGGCAACGGCACCTGCATCTTCACCCGTGATGGTGAGGCGGCGCGGTTGTTCTGCGACGAGATCGAAGTCGGCATGGTTGGGGTCAACGTTCCGCTGCCAGTTCCAGTGGCTTACCACAGCTTCGGCGGCTGGAAGCGTTCATTGTTTGGTGACCTGCATGCGTATGGCCCGGATGGTGTGCGTTTCTATACCCGTCGCAAGGCGATTACCCAGCGCTGGCCACAACGTGCAAGCCATGAAGCCTCGCAGTTCGCATTCCCTAGCTTGTAAATAGAAGGGCAGAAGGCCGGTCCACCTCTTTATAATGGTGGACCGGCCTTCGTGTTTTCGGGGGTTTTTGACTGATATGACAGATTTATGAAAATAGGTGTTGACGGCAGATTCTGGAAGTCTATAATTCGCCCCACTTCCGGCGCAGTCGAAACGGAAAACTCCTTGATAAACAAAGAGTTACGCAGTTTTCGACAGCGGTTACGCTTCAGTTCATCGAAGCCTGAAGGAGTTGAAAGAGCGGTG
>NZ_JBFTNH010000022.1:0-169687 GCF_056397385.1 Pseudomonas sp. 05N36
GATCTTGATCCACCCGCCCCTATCGGGAGGCCGAGTGGAGGTGTTCATCAGGGGGTGGGCGCGCAGCGCCGTACGGCGCAGCCGGACACATCGAGAGGAGGTCGTCGCGAAGCAGACCGTAGGCGATGCCCCCTGATGGACACCGGAGCGAGCAACTGTGTTTATCGTCAAGCCGATTTCAGCTCAAATGGCTTTTGATCCCTGAGCATCGCGTTCAGAATTGTCAGCAGCTTTCTCATGCAGGCCACCAACGCCACCTTCCTGGGTTTACCCGCGGCGAGCAAATGCTCATAGAACGCTTTCAATTGCGGGTTCTTCGCTCGGATCATGCCTAAAACCAGCATATACAGCACCCGTCTGACCTCGGTTCTACCACCCCAGATACAACGTTTCCCCTTCCAGGTACCGCTCTCGCGATTGAACGGGGCGACGCCGGCCAACGCGGCGATTTGCTTACGGTTGAGCTTTCCAAGCTCTGGAAGCAACGCCAGCATCGTCCAGCTTCCGACTGGGCCTATTCCTTTGCATTCGCTCAAAAGATCGTAGTTGGCTTGCCATGCGGGGATTTTCTTGACCGCCTCATGAAGCCCCTGATCCGAGGCTCTGAGGCGTTTTTCAAGCCACTCGACATGACCTTTGATGTCTTTGCGCAGGGCCTTGCCCTGTGCTTGTTTCAGTCTCTGCTTTTCAGAAACCAGCATGTCAACCAACTGCCGGCGGCGAATCAGCAGGTTCGCCAACTCCAGCGTTTCCTCCGACGGCGCCTCCCTCAGTTGCGGCTGGCAGCGCTCACCAAATAGCGCCAACAAACTTGCATCAAGCTTATCCGTCTTGGCCAATAGCCCAAGGCTACGACCGAAGTATTTAACCTGGCGTGGATTTACGACAATCGCAGGTAGTTTAGCTACCACCATCTGTGCAAACACCAGACGCTCATAGCCGCCCGTTGCCTCCATAATGATTCGGTGGGGACTGAGCTTGACCAGCGCCTCAACCAAAGCGCCAATCCCTGCCTCGTCATTGCTGTACTGACTGAACTCCTTCGTAGCGCTGACAAAAACGTCCAGCTTGTCCTTCGCAATATCAACCCCTATGAAAACCTGTGGCTGGTCCATAGCGATTCTCCTGTTTCCCGGCCTTGCTAATCGGGCTTTATGCCCAGGCAACTGTTCGGGATGTGGAAGAGAACCTGCTTCGACCCTCGCTCGCTCACGGTTTCGAAACCTAGGGGACCCTCGATCTGAAGCAGGCAATGACAAACTTACAAGGGGACGCCGAGCCTAGGCGAGGTGCCGTACGCTTGGGGTTTTTTTGCTTACTTTTTTTAGGCGCTTGTAAAAAAAGTGAGTCGCCGTCAGGCGAAACCCTAAGTGGCCGTTACCGCAGGAATGGATATGTACACCTGCAAGACATTGGCCGGCTGTCCGGCCGTCATCGCGAGCAGGCTCGCTCCCACAGGTGAACTGAGTACATCCGCAAGAGATAGGCCGGCTGTCAGGCCGCCTTCGCAGGCAAGCCAGCTCCCACAGTTTTGATTGGTGTACATCTGCGGGAGATTGGTCGGCTGTCAAACGCCGTGATGGTGAAAATCGAAAACACGAACAGCTTACGTGCCCAAACCGTGTCATCCACCGCCTTGTAGCCAGTCCACGCCATGTACAACCAGTACATGCCCATGGCCGCCGCAACCGCGAGATAACTCATGCCAGCGTAACCGCTGAACGTCAGCATCAAGGTCGCCACCAGGAACGCCAGGATGTACAGCAGGATGTGCTTCTTCGCCACCTGAATCCCGCGCTTCACCGGCAACACCGGAATCGATGCCGCCAGGTAATCGTTGAAGCGAAAGATCGCGATCGCGTAGGAATGCGGCATCTGCCACAAACTGAACATCACCAGCAGCGTCAGCGCCGCCATGTCGAAGCTATTGCTGACTGCGACATAGCCGATCACCGGCGGCATCGCCCCCGACAGACTGCCCACCAGCGTGCCGTGAACAGACTTGCGCTTGAGGTACAGGCTGTAGAAGCCGACGTAGATGACAAAGCCGATCACCGCGAACAACGCCGCCAGCGGGTTGGCCACGCGATACAGCAAGGCCACGCCGGCGACACCCAGGACGGTCGCGTAAACCAGTGCCAGTTTCAGGGAGATCAGGCCCTGCACCAGCACACGGTTCTTGGTGCGTTCCATCTTCAGGTCGATGTCACGGTCGATGCAGTTGTTGAACACGCAACCCGACGCGACCACCAGGGACGTGCCGATCATCGCAGCCAGGAAAATGGCCAGATCGACATGCCCTTTCGAGGCCAGGAAAAACCCGCCTGCCACAGAAAGCACGTTACCGAAAATGATCCCCGGTTTGGTGATTTGGATAAAGTGCTTTAAGGACATCCGGACTTTCCTCAGTGCGCCATCATGACGGAATGGATGCTGTACATGATCCACAGCGACAGACCGACCAACAGGACGATAACCAGCGCCGCGAAAACAAACGCAATCACGTTGTTACGCTGGGCGGCGGAGCGGTCCAGGTGCAGGAAGTAGACCAGGTGCACCAGCACCTGGATCACTGCGAAGGCCAGTACGATCGCCAGGGTCATGGCTTTCGGCAGGGATGGGTACATCACCAGGCCGAAAGGAATGATGGTCAGGATCACCGACAGGATGAAGCCGATAGCGTAGGACTTGACGCTGCCGTGGCTGTCGTCGTGACTATCGTGTGAGTGAGCTGCGTTAGCCATTTACAGAGTCCCCATCAGGTAAACAACGGTGAATACGCAGATCCACACTACGTCCAGGAAGTGCCAGAACAGGCTCAGGCAGCTCAGACGGGTCTTGTTGGTCGCCGTCAGGCCATTCTTCTGGACCTGATACATCATGATCGCCATCCAGATCAGACCGCTGGTCACGTGCAGACCGTGGGTGCCGACCAGGGTGAAGAACCCGGACAGGAAACCGCTACGGTTCGGACCGAAGCCTTCGGAGATCAGCGTATGGAACTCGTTGATCTCCATGCCGATGAAGCCCAGACCGAACAGGAAGGTGATGGCCAACCAGCCCAGCACCTGAGTCTTCTTGCCTTTGAACAACGCCAGCATGGCGAAGCCGTAGGTGATCGAGCTGAGCAACAGGCAGGCGGTTTCGCCCAACACGTAGGGCAGTTCGAAGATGTCGTGGCCCGACGGGCCACCGGCTACGTTGTTTACCAGTACCGCGTACACCGCGAAGATCGACGCAAACAGAATGCAGTCGGTCATCAGGTAGAGCCAGAAACCGAATACGGTCATCTCGCCCGAGTCGTGGTGATGGTCATCGTGCCCATGGTCATGACCATGGGCGTGTCCAACATTGGTCACTAAGTTCGACATGGTTTAAGCCTGTTCCAACGAGGTTTCAACACGGGTGGCGGTGGCCGGAATCGCTTTGGCCGCAACCAGACGCTTGTGCTGCTCGGCTTCAATGCGCTCGATCACGTCGACCGGCACCATGTAGCCTTGATCATCACGGGCAGCGTGGATCACGAAATAGATCACGGTGCCAGCCAGGCCAAAGATGGCCATCCACCAGATGTGCCAGATCATCGCGAAACCGAACACGGTCAACAGAGCACCCATGACCAGACCGGTCGCGGTGTTGTTTGGCATGTGGATCGGCTCGTACTTGGCCGGAGCCTTGTACGCAGTACCGTTTTCCTTGGCTTCGGTGAACGGGTCGATACCGTCGGCTTTCGGCAGTACAGCGAAGTTGTAGAACGGTGGTGGCGACGAGGTCGACCATTCCAGCGTGTGGGCATTCCACGGGTCGCCGGCTTCGCACATGTTCTGCGGCAGCTTGCGATCACGGATACTCACGTACAACTGGATCAACTGGCAGGCAATACCGAAGGCGATCAGTACCGCACCGACCATTGCCACGTGCAGGTATGGCGTCCACTCAGGGTTGGTGGTGCTGTTCAGACGACGGGTCATGCCCATGAAGCCCAGTACATAGAGCGGCATGAACGCGACGAAGAAGCCCGAGATCCAGAACCAGAACGCTGCCTTGCCCCAACCTTCGTGCAGCTTGAAGCCGAACGCTTTAGGGAAGTAGAAGCCGAAGCCAGCGATGTAGCCGAACACGGCGCCGCCGATGATCACGTTGTGGAAGTGCGCGATCACGAACAGGCTGTTGTGCAGTACGAAGTCAGCACCCGGGATGGCCAGCAGTACGCCGGTCATGCCGCCGATGGCGAAGGTCACCATGAAGCCCAGGGTCCACAGAACCTGGCTGGTGAAACGCAGACGGCCCTGGTAAATGGTGAACAGCCAGTTGAACAGCTTCACCCCGGTCGGGATCGAAATCAGCATCGTCGCCAGACCGAAGAAGGCGTTGACGTTGGCACCCGAACCCATGGTGAAGAAGTGGTGCAGCCAAACCATGAAGCCCAGGATCGAGATCGCGCCGCTGGCGTAGATCATCGAGTGGTGGCCAAACAGTTTCTTGCCGGAGAAGGTCGAGATGACTTCGGAGAAGATCCCGAACGCCGGCAGAATCAGGATGTAAACCTCGGGGTGACCCCAGGCCCAGAACAGGTTGACGTACATCATTGGATTGCCACCAAGTTCATTGGTGAAAATGTGGAAATCCATGTAACGGTCAAGCGTCAGCAGTGCCAGGGTAGCGGTCAGGATCGGGAAGGAAGCGACGATCAGTACGTTGGCCCAGGTGCAGGTCCAGGTGAAGATCGGCATGTCCATCATTTTCATGCCCGGGGTACGCATTTTCAGCACGGTGGCCAGGAAGTTGACCCCCGTCAATGTCGTACCCAGTCCGGACAGTTGTAATGCCCAGATGTAGTAGTCCACACCCACGCCCGGGCTGTAGCCCAGTTCCGACAGCGGTGGATACGCAACCCAACCGGTACGGGCGAATTCGCCGACACCCAGGGACACGTTCACCAGTACCACGCCGGAAACCAGCAGCCAGAAGCTCAGGGAGTTCAGGAACGGGTAGGCAACGTCACGCGCGCCGATCTGCAGCGGCACTGCAAGGTTCATCAGGCCGGTGAAGAATGGCATCGCCATGAAGATGATCATGATCACACCGTGAGCGGTGAAGATCTGGTCATAGTGTTCAGGTGGCAGGTAGCCAGGCGAACCCTCAGTGGCCAGGGCCAGCTGGGAGCGCATCATCACGGCGTCGGCAAAACCACGCAGCAGCATGATCATGGCAACGATGATGTACATCACGCCGATTTTCTTGTGGTCGACCGACGTCAGCCACTCGGTCCACAAATAGGTCCACTTCTTGAAGTAGGTGATTGCAGCAAATACCGCCAGACCACCGAGCGCGATCATGGCGATGGTCACCATCACGATCGGCTCGTGGAACGGGATCGCTTCCCAACTTAATTTACCAAACATCGTTTACTCCTCTGCCCCGGCAGCTGAATGCGAACTCATGTCCATCCCTTCCATACCGGCCACTTCCTTCCCTTCCTTCTCGTGGTGCATCGGCTTGCCCGGTTTCATGCCTTCATACTTGTCGATGATGGTCTGGAACAGGTTCGGCGCGTACGAGGAGTAGAGTTCAACCGGGTTGTTCTGGCTTGGTTTGGAAAGGGCTTCGTATTCAGCTTTTTCAAGCTGTTTAGGTGCCTTCTTGACATCACTGACCCAGGCGTCGAAATCTGCCTGAGAGGTGGCGATTGCTTTGAATTTCATGCCAGTGAAGCCAGCACCGCTGTAGTTGGCGGAGATACCGTCAAACTCGGCATTCTGATTGGCGATCAGGTGCAACTTGGTTTCCATGCCCGCCATCGCGTAGATCTGACCGCCCAGGCCCGGAATGAAGAACGAGTTCATCACGGTGTCGGAGGTGATCTTGAAGTTAACTGGCGTGTTGGCCGGGAACACCATCTTGTTGACGGTGGCGATGCCTTGTTCCGGGTAGATGAACAGCCACTTCCAGTCCATCGCGACCACTTGAATGGTGATCGGCTTGACGTCGGATTCCAGCGGACGGTAAGGGTCCAGCGCGTGGGTCGACTTGTAGGTGACGTAACCCAGGGCAATGATGATCAGGACTGGGACAGCCCACACCGCGATTTCAATCTTGGTGGAGTGCGACCATTTCGGGGTGTAGACGGCGTCCTTGTTGGAAGCGCGGTATTTCCAGGCGAACAGGAAGGTCATGACGATGACCGGAACCACGACCAACAGCATCAGCAGCGTTGCGGTGATGATCAGGTTGCGCTCGTCCAGGCCGACCTGGCCCTTGGGATCGAGCAGGGTCATGTTGCAGCCTCCCAGCAACAGCGTGCCGAGCAGCGGCAATAAGCCTAGTAGTCTGGGGTACCTGTTTTTACTCATCTCACGACCTCTAAAGCAGCTTGCGCAATGCAGTTGGGTTTTGATCGCCAACACTTCACCCTGCCAAGGGTTGGCATTTTTCTTGGATTGAATAAGGGCTTGCCCGTCGCGCGCTAAACGCTGGTCGACACATCCTGGGCTAGCGGTGAGTTCTTATTCGAATTCGTGGTCAAAGGCCTTGTTACAGACCAATTCCATTTGGTGCGGATAGTTGAAAGGCGCCGACACCTGGCGTCGAATGAAGCCCGTTACAGCCCCACGACCACCCCTTGTGCCAAGGAGAGTGCCGCCCCGGAATTTCAGTGCGGGCGATTGTAGATATGTAACGTTGTATAAACCATGTCTCAACTCGAAATAATTTTTATCGGATACCGCAACAATCATTAACGAAATCTGCAAAGATTATCCACGATATCGAGACAGATTCTCAACAACAACCCCGAAAAAACCAGCGCTACTGTCCGCAGTTCAGACAGCTTCAGCTTCTCTCGAAGCATCGCCGACCTCGCGCAAGCCCCCTTGTCACAAGGCCTTTAGCCATTCGTCCGAGCCTGTTAAAACTGCCTGCTGCAACGGATTTGCCGGCTTCCGGAGAGGTCCGTCAGCAAGGTAAATTCCCTGTCAGTTTCAGCGACGACAATCGTCTTTGAAATGAGTTGCGACACCTTGGCTGTGACAACATGTCGCACACGTGTCACACCCTTCTTTGCCGCACGTCACGATCCTTTGACAGACCCGCTGAAACGCAAAGCGCCCCGGCCTCTTTTCGAGGTCCGGGGCGCTTTATTCAAGGCCTGCGGCTGCGGCGAGAAGCCTCAGTTCAGGTGTTTGCGGTTACGCGAAATGAGCAGCGGCACCAGCACCACGGTCAACACGAAGGCCACCAGCGCCCACTGTGCCAGCGACAGGCCGAGGATCGGCGGGTACGGCGTCTCGCAGAAGCCGTCGACCTGGAAACCCAGCGGGAAGATCTTCGCCAGCGGCAAGCCGTCGACAATCGGTTGCAGCACATCGATGCCGCAGCTGACCGCCGGGTAGAACTGCGTATAGACGTGATGCCCGGCCGCTGCAGCGCCCGCGAGGGCGAAGATCACCACCAGACCTTCGAACACGGTGATGCTGCGACGGGTGCGCATGGCGGCACCGATAAAGGCACTGATCGCAATCAGCAACAGCGCATAGCGTTGCAGGATGCACAGCGGGCATGGCGCCTCGCCCAGCACCACTTGCATGTAGAGCGCGCCGCCGATCAGCGCCAGGCAGATGATGCCCAGCAACACCAGGAAGCGCCGCTCACGGCCCAACCGCATCATTTCCTCATTCATCGCGTTTCCCTTCTGACTATCTATTGCTCGCAAGTCTACACGCTGGCCCTGACCTTTGAGAGTCTGGCGCGTGCGGGTGGATAGGGGAATAGACGACAGGCGGGTTAAGAAGGGATTAACTTTCGGGTGTTTTGCAAGATTCGGGACCGTGGTGTGGCCATCGCGAGCAGGCTCGCTCCCACACTGGATCGATGTGAACACACATCGTGCGTACGTCGCAGTTCCAATGTGGGAGCGAGCCTGCTCGCGATGAAGGCGACTCGGTCCCCCGAGTCGCCTTCATCCGCTTACTCCAGCGCAGCAGCCGGGCCGAAGAACTCGTAGCGGCTCTGTTTCTCCGGAACACCCAAGGCCTTGAGGTGGCGCTTGATCGCGGCCATGAAGCCTTTCGGGCCGAGGAAGTAAGCGTCCAGGTCGCGCTCTTGCGGCAACCAGTCCGCCAACAGCTCCTGACTCAACAGCCCGACCTTGTCCGCCGCCGGGCTGACGCCGTCATCTTCGGCGTAGCAGTAGAAGCGCTTGAGTTGCGGGTGACGCTCGGCCAGGCCGTCGATCCAGTCGCGGAAGGCATGCACGCCACCGTTACGCGCACAGTGGATAAAGTGCACCGGACGCTCGGTGGCCAGCGCCGCTTCGAGCATCGGCAGGGTTGGCGTGATGCCGACGCCGCCGCTGATCAGCACCAGCGGTTTATCGCTGGCGGTCAGGGTGAACTCACCCGCAGGCGGGAACAGCAGGATGCTCGCGCCGACGTGGAGCTGGTCATGCAGGTAATTCGAGGCACGACCGCCCTCTTCGCGCTTGACGCTGATGCGGTACTGACCGTTGTCGCCCAGGGACGACAGCGAGTAGTTGCGGCGGATTTCTTCGCCGTCGAGGATCAGTTTCATGCCGATGTACTGACCCGGTTCTGCCGCGAGAATCGGCCCCTTGTCCGCTGGTTCAAAGTAGAACGAGGTGATTTCCGCGCTCTCTTCCACACGCTTGGCCAACTTGAATTCCCGCGCCCCGCGCCAGCCGCCGACCGCTGCGGCCTTCTGGTCGTAGATCGCGGTTTCGGCGCCGATCAAAATGTCGGCCAGTTGGTTGTAGGCGGCGCCCCAGGCGCTCATCACTTCGGGCGTGGCGATCTCGTCACCCAGCACTTCGGAAATCGCCCGCAGCAGACAGGCGCCGACAATCGGGTAATGCTCCGGCAGGATTTGCAGGGCAACGTGCTTGTTGATGATCTTCGCCACCAGGTCGCCCAACTGGTCGAGCTGATCGATGTGCCGCGCATACATCAGCACCCCGCGAGCCAAGGCCCGTGGCTGGTCGCCGCTGGCCTGGTGCGCCTGGTTGAACAGCGGACGAACCTCTGGGTACTCGGAGAGCATCATGCGGTAGAAGTGAGTAATCAGGGCTTCGCCACCGCTTTCCAACAGCGGTACGGTGGATTTGACGATGGCACGGTCTTGAGCGCTAAGCATTAAGGGGGTACTCCTGAACGACTGGGTTTATAGTTTTCTACCCATGACGTATCAGTTTCTGTGCCAACAATTAAAACCATATAAATCAATAACTTAATAAACATGTAGTCATAACGACACAAGCGGATTTATAGTCACCTCGACTACATGGAGTCAATATGACTGCAAAACCCTTGCTCACCGCGTTGCTGCCGCTGGTCTCCGACCTTTCCCGCGAACTGCCCGAAGGCGAGCGTTACCGGCGCCTGCTCGAAGCCATGCGCGCCCTGCTCCCCTGCGATGCCGCCGCCCTGCTGCGGCTCGACGGTGAATGGCTGGTGCCGCTGGCGGTGGATGGCCTGAGCACCGACACCCTGGGGCGGCGCTTCAAGGTCAGCGAACACCCGCGCTTTGAAGCATTGCTCAGCCGCTCGGAGCCGACGCGCTTCCCCAGCGACAGCACCTTGCCCGACCCTTATGACGGTTTGGTCGACGGCCACGGCGACCACCTGGAAGTCCACGACTGCATGGGCTGCCCGCTGTTTATCGATGAGCGTCCATGGGGCTTGCTGACCCTCGATGCGCTGGACCCGGAGCGCTTCGAACCGATCGAGCTGGACGCCTTGCAAGCCTTTGCCAGCCTCGCCGCCGCCACGGTCAACGCCGCCGAGCGTATCGAACGGCTGGCCAATCGCGCAGAAGATGAACACCAGCGCGCCGAGGTCTATCGCCAGGCCAGCGGTCAGCAGAACCGCGAAATGATCGGCCAGAGCAAAGCGCACAAACGCTTGGTGGAAGAAATCAACCTGGTCGGCGGCAGCGACCTGACCGTGCTGATCACCGGCGAAACCGGGGTCGGTAAAGAGTTGGTGGCCCAGGCGATCCACGCCGCTTCACCGCGTGCCGACAAACCGATCATCAGCCTCAACTGCGCCGCGCTGCCTGACACGCTGGTGGAAAGCGAACTGTTCGGCCACGTGCGCGGCGCCTTCACCGGGGCGCTGAACGATCGGCGTGGCAAATTTGAACTGGCCAATGGCGGCACGCTGTTTCTCGATGAAGTGGGCGAGTTGTCGCTGGCGGTGCAGGCCAAATTGCTCCGTGTGCTGCAAAGCGGTCAGTTGCAACGCCTGGGTTCGGACAAGGAACATCAGGTTGACGTGCGCCTGATCGCCGCGACCAACCGTGACCTGGCCGAAGAAGTGCGCAGCGGTCGCTACCGCGCCGACTTCTACCATCGCCTCAGCGTCTACCCGCTGCTGGTGCCGGCGCTGCGTGATCGCGGTCGGGATGTGTTGTTGCTCAGCGGTTACTTTCTTGAACAGAACCGCTCGCGGATGGGCCTCAACAGCCTGCGCCTGAGCAGCGACGCCCAAGCGGCATTGCTGGCCTACAGCTGGCCGGGCAACGTCCGTGAGCTGGAGCACTTGATTGGTCGCAGTGCCTTGAAAGCGCTGGGCAACTCGCGGGAACGGCCAAAGATTCTCAGCTTGAGCGCGGCAGATCTGGACTTGCCCCACACGCCCCTCGAATCGCCCCCGGCGCCAGCCAGCATTGAACCGCTGCCCACCGCAGAAGTGTTCGGCGACCTGCGCCAGGCCACCGAGAACTATCAACGCCAGTTGATCACCGCTTGTCTTGAGCGCCATCAAAACAACTGGGCCAGCGCCGCCCGTGAGCTAGGCTTGGACCGGGCGAACCTTGGGCGGATGGCCAAAAGATTAGGCATGAAATGAAGCGATCCCCGTAGCAGCTGCCGAAGGCTGCGTTCGGCTGCGTAGCAGTCGTAAACCCTGGGTACGCGGTGTAACAGATATAACGCGGTGCCCGGTTAAGCGAGGACTCCGGTCGAGCGCGACCCCGGCCCGAACGCAGCCTTCGGCAGCTGCTACGGGAGTTACGCCGATCAGGAAACCGGGATCAGTCCTAAAGCCTGCCCCGCTGACGTCGATAACCCGATATCAATAGTTGCTGGCGATCCAACTATCGCCCGTCACCTTTTCCACAGAAGGTTTTTATGTCCTCCAACAAAGCCCGCGCAGATTCACTTTCGCTTCTGCTCTTTACCTTGCGCAGTGGCAAGCTGATGGCGATCAACCTGCTGAAAGTCAGTGAAATCATCCCCTGCCCGCCGCTGACCAGGCTGCCGGAGTCGCACCCGCACGTCAAAGGCATCGCCACCCTGCGCGGTGCTTCGCTGTCGGTCATCGACCTGAGCCGGGCGATCGGCGAGCGGCCACTGGTGGACCCGGACGGCGGCTGCCTGATCGTCACCGACATCAGCCGCTCCAAACAGGGCCTGCACGTACAAGCGGTAAGCAAGATCGTCCATTGCCTGACCACCGACATCCGCCCGCCGCCCTACGGCTCCGGGGGCGTGCGTTCGTACATCACCGGCGTAACCTCGGTCGACGGCACGCTGGTGCAGGTGCTCGACATCGAAAAAGTCATCCACGGCATCGCCCCGGCGCAGATCGAAATGGCCCCGACCGAACTGAGCATGGAAGACGCCGAAGTATTGGGCAACGCACGCATTCTGGTGGTCGATGACAGCCAGGTGGCGCTGCAACAATCGGTACACACCCTGCGCAACCTCGGCCTGCAATGCCACACCGCACGCAGCGCCAGGGAAGCCATCGACTGCCTGTTGGACCTGCAAGGCACTGCGCAGCAGATCAACCTGATTGTCTCGGACATCGAAATGTCCGAGATGGACGGTTACGCGTTCACCCGAACCCTGCGTGAAACCCCGGATTTTTCCCACCTCTATATCCTGCTGCACACCTCGCTGGACAGTGCGATGAACAGCGAAAAAGCCCGTCTGGCCGGGGCGAACGGGGTGCTGACCAAGTTCTCTTCGCCAGAGCTGACCAAATGCCTGATCACCGCCGCAAAAGCCGTCGCGCAGCAAGAACAAGGTCACTGAGCCTTGGCTGAGGAGTATTGCCTGCTGCTGCGGCGCGACCTCGCCGGGGTGTTGCCGCCAGTCGTCTGGCCGGATGGCATCCGGCTGAGCCTCTATCGCCCGCAATTGGCCAACGCCGTTCATGAGGTGATGGAACAGGGTTATCAACACGGCGGCGGTCGAGTACCGGCGCTGGAGGTGTGGCGCGAGCGCTTTGAAAGCGATGCCGAATATGACCCGGCGCTGTGTTTCATCGCCTCGGATGCCCAAGGCATTGTTGGCGTGGCCCAGTGCTGGACCAGCGCCTACATCAAGAACCTGGTGGTGCATCCACGGGCTCAGGGCCAAGGCTTGGGACGGGCGTTGCTGTTGCATGCCTTCAGTGTGTTTCAACAGCGGCGCGAAGGGTTTGTTGATCTGAAGGTGCTGGAAGACAACCAGCGCGCTCGGTGCCTGTATGAAAGCGCCGGGATGCGCATGGTTCGCCGCGAGCTGGTTCCAGACTGATAATCGCGGCCCGCAACTGGCGCACAACTTGCTTTGGCCCCCTCCCTCGCGGTGGTTTTTCGTCATCGCTGACGCCCCTGGAATGTGACCGGTCGCCTAATGAATACGACGTTTTCCTGCGTAGGTTGTGGCAAATGCTGCAGCGACCACCATGTACCCCTGACCCTCGCCGAGGCCCGAATGTGGGCGGCTGACGGCGGGGCCGTGATCGTGCTGGTGGAAGGTTTTCTCGGTAATGGCCTGGGCCTTCCGGCCTTGCAACGCGAGCACGCCGAACGCCGTTCCGTGGTGGTGCCCAGCGGCGCGAGCCAGGCCCATGTGGCGATCACCTTCGCCGCGTACAACGCCGGCCCCTGCCGGAATCTTGACGAAGACAACCTCTGCCGCATCTACGAGCGCCGGCCGTTGGTGTGCCGCATCTACCCGATGGAAATCAATCCGCACATTCCGCTGACGCCAACGGCCAAGGACTGCCCGCCCGAATCGTGGGAGCAAGGTCCTGCGTTGATCGTCGGCGGTCAGTTGGTTGATCAGGCATTGGCCGATCTGATCCAGCGCTCGCGTCAGGCAGACCGCGACGATGTTCAGGCCAAGGAAGCGATTTGCCAACGGCTGGGGATTCGCACCACGGCGCTCAAGGGTGACGGGTTTACCGCCTACCTGCCGGACATGGCCGCGTTTGCCTCGGCAATTGATCAGGCCCTGGAAGCGCCGTTGCCAGGTTCGGCCAGTGAATGGCAGTTCCATGTGTCGGGCAACGACATCGCTGAGCAAGTGCAGGCCGCTGGTGCGAACGTGGTCACGGCAGAGCCGCTGAACTATGCGTTTATCTCGTTGCGCGCGGCCTGAGATTTATAACTGAGCGGAGCGACTCAGCGCTTGCCCATCGAGCGACGGGTGCCAGGAGGCGCTGCGCCCGGGACCTTGGTGTGGCCGTTCTTGGCGCCGTTCTTGTACCACGGCTGGCTGGCGTTTTTGGCGGAGCCCAACTCGCCCGGTTTGAACGGGAACTTGAAGGCCGGAATCACCGCTTTGGTTTCGCTGTCGGCGCTGGAGTCGACGCTGTCTGGCAGGTCAGCCTGTTCGTCAGCAGCAGGCGCTTGTATCGGGGAAGTCATGAATGCTCCGGGTGTTACAGTGAGTCGGGCCCGATGGGTGGGCCGCGAAAGGCCGGCAGTATACCTGCGTGCCCGCGATCTTTAACCTCCCGACGCATGAATGGTCACCTTTGCTGACAGCCCTGTCAGTTAGCCGTCACCCTGCTGACCGCAACGAAAGACTATAACTAGGCCATTATTCTCCGTCCTTTTGCCCCGGCGTTCGATGCTCATGCCCATTCCAGGAAAAAAACTGCTGATCGCCGCACTGCTGGTGACGGTCACTGCCGTGGCCATTGGCGTTGCGATCAAACCGGCGACGAGCAAACTCTCGGCCCCCACCGCGGTTCCGGTGCGGGTGGTCAGCGTCGTCGAACGCGATGTGCCGCGCTATGTCAGTGGGATTGGCTCGGTGCTGTCGTTGCACAGTGTGGTCATCCGTCCGCAGATCGACGGCATCCTCACCCGGCTACTGGTCAAGGAAGGTCAGTTGGTGAAGGCCGGTGACCTGCTGGCAACTATCGACGATCGCTCGATCCGCGCCAGCCTCGATCAGGCCCGTGCGCAATTGGGCGAAAACCAGGCGCAGTTGCAGGTCGCCGAGGTCAATCTCAAACGCTACAAATTGCTGAGTGTCGATGACGGGGTTTCCAAACAGACCTACGACCAGCAACAAGCCCTGGTCAATCAGTTGAAAGCCACCGCGCAGGGCAATCAGGCGGCCATCGATGCGGCGCAGGTGCAGCTCTCCTACACACAGATTCGCTCGCCGGTAACGGGTCGCGTCGGTATTCGCACTGTGGATGAAGGCAACTTCCTGCGCATGAGCGATACCCAGGGATTGTTCTCCGTCACCCAGATCGACCCGATTGCCGTCGAGTTCGCCCTGCCGCAGCAAATGCTGCCGACCCTGCAACGGCTGATCAGTGCAACCCCGCCGGCTGACGTGAATGCCTACCTCGGCGCCGACACCAATGGCCAGACCGGCGACCTGCTCGGCGAAGGTCATCTGACGCTCATCGACAACCAGATCAATGCCAACACCGGGACCATTCGCGCCAAGGCCGAATTCAGCAACGCCGGGCAAAAACTCTGGCCCGGGCAACTGGTGACCCTCAAGATCCAGACCGCCCTCGACAAGCATGCGCTGGTGGTGCCGCCGTCTGTGGTCCAGCGCGGGCTGGATCAGCATTTCGTTTACCGGGTCAACGGCGACAAGGTCGAATCGGTTCCGGTGCAAATGGTCTATCAGGACAGCGGGCTGAACATCATCACAGGGGTAAAGGCCGGTGATGTGCTGGTCAGCGATGGTCAGTCGCGGCTCAAGCCCGGGGCCAGCGTGCAGATTCTCGGCGAGCCGCCAGCGCTTACGCAAAGCACTGCGGCGGAGCAACAGCCATGAAAATCCATGGCGGCATTTCGGCCTGGTGCATTGACCATCCGGTCGCCACGGCACTGCTGACCTTCGCCCTGGTGCTGCTGGGCCTGATCGCCTTCCCTCGCCTGCCCGTCGCCCCTTTGCCGGAAGCCGAGTTCCCGACCATTCAAGTCGCCGCGCAGTTGCCCGGCGCCAGCCCCGATACCATGGCTTCGTCGGTGGCGACACCGTTGGAGGTGCAATTCAGCGCCATCCCCGGCATGACCCAGATGACCTCCAGCAGTGCCTTGGGTTCGACCAACCTGACCCTGCAATTCACCCTCAACAAAAGCATCGATACCGCTGCGCAGGAAGTTCAGGCCGCGATCAACACCGCTGCCGGCAAACTGCCCAAGGACATGCCGACGCTGCCGACCTGGCGCAAGGTCAACCCGTCCGACAGCCCGGTGCTGATCCTCAGCGTCAGTTCGACGCAAATGCCCGGCACCGAACTCAGCGACTACGCCGAAACCCTGCTGGCGCGGCAACTGAGCCAGATCGACGGCGTCGGCCAGATCTACATCACCGGCCAGCAACGTCCGGCGATCCGGGTCCAGGCCTCGGCCGACAAACTCGCCGCCATCGGCCTGACCCTGGCCGATGTGCGCCTGGCCATTCAGAAAACCAGCCTCAACCTGGCCAAGGGTGCGCTGTACGGTGAGTCGAGCATTTCCACACTGTCGACCAACGATCAGTTGTTCCATCCCGACGAGTACGGCCAGCTCATCGTCTCCTACAAGAACGGCGCACCGGTCCAGCTCCGGGACATCGCCACCGTGGTCAGCGGCTCGGAAGACGCCTACGTCCAGGCCTGGTCCGGCGATCGGCCGGGGGTCAACCTGGTGATCCTGCGGCAACCGGGCGCGAACATCGTCGACACCGTGGACCGGATTCAAGCCGCGTTGCCGGGCCTGCAAGCGATGCTTCCGGCGTCGATTCAGGTCAACGTGCTGATCGACCGGACCCAGACCATCCGCGCTTCGCTGCATGAAGTGGAAGTCACCCTGCTGATCGCGGTCCTGCTGGTGGTCGCAGTGATGGCGCTGTTCCTGCGCCAGTGGTCGGCGACGCTGATCGTTTCCAGCGTACTCGGGGTCTCGCTGATCGCCAGTATCGCGCTGATGTACATCATGGGCTTTAGCCTGAACAACCTGACGCTGGTGGCGATCGTCATTTCCGTGGGGTTTGTGGTCGACGATGCGATTGTGGTGGTAGAGAACATCCACCGCCACCTGGAGGCTGGCGACGGCATGCGCGAGGCGGCGATCAAGGGCGCTGGCGAGATCGGTTTTACCGTGGTCTCGATCAGCTTCTCGCTGGTGGCGGCGTTCATTCCGCTGCTGTTCATGGGCGGCGTGGTCGGTCGGTTGTTCAAGGAGTTCGCCCTGACCGCCACCTCGACCATCATGATTTCGGTGGTGGTGTCGTTGACCCTGGCACCGACCATGGCCGCCCTGTTCATGCGTGCGCCGGTACACGATGCCCACGCCAAACCCGGTTTCGGTGAACGCCTGCTGGCGCTGTATGAACGCGCACTGCGCCGCGCACTCGCCCATCAGAAACTGATGCTGGGGATCTTCAGCCTGACGCTGTGCATGGCGGTTGCCGGCTACGTGTTTATCCCCAAGGGTTTCTTCCCGATACAGGACACCGGCTTTATCCTCGGCACCACCGAAGCCGCCGCCGACGTGTCGTTTCCGGAGATGGTGAAAAAGCACCAGGCCCTGGCTGACATCGTCGCCGCCGACCCGGCAGTGCAGACCTTCTCCCACTCGGTGGGCGTGTCCGGCAGCAACCAGACCATCGCCAACGGGCGCTTCTGGATCTCCTTGAAAAAACGTGGCGACCGCGATGTGTCCGCCAGCGCGTTCATCGACCGGATCCGTCCGCAACTGCTGAAGGTCCCGGGCATTGTGCTGTACCTGCGCGCCGGGCAAGACATCAACCTCAGCTCCGGCCCCAGCCGCGCCCAGTATCAATACGTGCTCAAGAGCAACGACGGTCCGACACTGAACCTCTGGACCCAGCGCCTGACCGAAAAACTGCGCAGCATCCCGGCATTCCGCGACATTTCCAACGACCTGCAACTGGGCGGCAGCATCACCCACATCCACATCGACCGTGCCGCGGCGGCGCGCTTCGGGCTGACCGCCAGCGATGTCGACGAAGCGCTTTATGACGCCTTCGGCCAACGGCAGGTCAACGAGTTCCAGACCGAAATCAACCAGTACAACGTGATTCTCGAACTCGACACCCGCCAGCGCGGCAAGGCCGAAAGCCTCGCCTATTTCTACCTGCGCTCGCCGCTGAGTGGCGAGATGGTGCCGTTGTCGGCGCTGGCCCGTTTCGATGCGCCGACCATCGGCCCGTTGTCCATCGCCCACGACGGCATGTTCCCGGCCGCTAACCTGTCGTTCAACCTCGCGCCTGGCGTGGCCTTGGGTGATGCGGTGATTTTGCTCAACCAGGCGAAGAACGACATCGGCATGCCCGCCTCGGTCAACGGCAACTTCCAGGGCGCGGCCCAGGCATTCCAGAGTTCGCTGGCCAGCCAGCCGTGGCTGATTCTGGCGGCGCTGGTGGCGGTGTACATCATTCTTGGCGTGCTCTATGAGAGCTTCGTGCACCCGCTGACGATCATCTCGACCTTGCCTTCGGCCGGTCTCGGCGCCTTGATATTGCTGTGGATCCTCGGCCAGGACTTCTCGATCATGGCGCTGATCGGCCTGGTGTTGCTGATCGGTATCGTCAAGAAGAACGGTATCCTGATGATCGACTTCGCCCTCGACGCCCAGCGCAATCGCGGGCTGTCCCCGCAAGAAGCAATTTTCGAGGCATGCCTCACGCGGTTCCGGCCGATCATGATGACCACCCTCGCCGCCCTGCTCGGCGCGCTGCCGCTGATGCTCGGCTACGGCACCGGCGCCGAACTGCGCCAACCGCTGGGGATCGCGGTGGTCGGCGGTTTGCTGGTCAGCCAGGCGCTGACGCTGTTTACCACGCCAGTCATATACTTATGGCTTGAGCGGGTGTTCCATCGCTCCACACCAGCGCCTGCGCTGGCGACCACAGACTGAGGCGGGTCATGCGCGTTCTGATTATCGAAGACGAAGAGAAAACCGCGGATTATCTGTACCGCGGCCTGACCGAACAGGGTTACACCGTGGACCGTGCCCCGGACGGGGTCGAAGGTCTGCACCTGGCGCTCGAAAACGATTACGCGGTGATCATCCTCGATGTGATGCTGCCGGGTCTCGACGGCTACGGCGTGCTGCGCGCCCTGCGTGCCCGCAAACAGACCCCGGTGATCATGCTCACCGCCCGCGAGCGCGTGGAAGACCGGATCAAAGGCCTGCGCGACGGTGCCGACGATTATCTGGGCAAACCCTTTTCGTTTCTCGAACTGGTCGCCCGCCTGCAAGCGCTGACCCGCCGCAGCGGTGGCCACGAGCCGGTGCAAGTGACCATTGCCGACCTGTGGATTGACCTGATCAGCCGCAAGGCCACCCGCGCCGGTACGCGGCTGGACCTGACTGCCAAGGAGTTCTCGCTGCTCAGCGTGCTGGCCCGGCGTCAGGGCGAAATCCTCTCGAAAACCGCGATTGCCGAGATGGTCTGGGACATCAATTTCGACAGCGACGCCAACGTCGTCGAAGTCGCGATCAAGCGCCTGCGGGCGAAGATCGACGGGCCGTTCGAAGAGAAACTGCTGCACACCATTCGCGGCATGGGTTATGTGCTGGAGAGCCGCAGTGCCTCGTAACTCCATAGCCCTGCGCCTGAGCGGCATGTTCACGCTGGTGGCGGCGCTGGTGTTTCTGTTGATCGGCTGGGCGCTGTATCAACAGGTCGAAAAGGGTTTGGCGCTGTTGCCGGCAGCCGAACTGGATGCGCGCTACAGCGTGCTCGAATCCACGGTCGGACGCTTTGGTACGCCAGAGCACTGGGTGAAGATCAACAACAAACTCAAGCTGCTGGGCGAAGAAGACAAGCGCATCAGTTTCTGGATCATCAGCGGCGATGCCAACTACGAATACGGCAACATCACCCCGCAGATCCGCGCCTTGGCGCAAGGGCCAACCGGCAAGCGCGACGTCCAGCTGCCGGAGCAGTCCTATCCGATGAAAGTGCTGGTCAGCCAGTTTCCGGCCAAGGACCAGCGCCCACCGTTGCGCTTCATGATCGGCATCGACACGCAAACCTTCTATGAGACCCAGCATCACTTGCTGATCGCCTTGATCAGCCTGGCGATCATCGGCGTACTGCTGGCCTCGGCGCTGGGTTACTGGGTGGCGCGAATCGGCCTCAAACCGTTGATCAAGTTGTCTCAGGAAGCTCAACGACTGGCACCGCCGCTGCTGTCCTCACGGCTGCAACTGTCGCCGTTGCCGCCGGAACTCAATCAGTTCGTCAACTCGTTCAACGAGACGCTGGAGCGGGTCGAACAAGCCTATACGCGACTTGAATCGTTCAACGCCGATGTCGCCCACGAACTGCGCTCGCCGCTGACCAACCTGATCGGCCAGACCCAGGTTGCCCTGACCCGTGGGCGCTCGGCAGAGCACTACTTCGAAGTGCTGCAATCGAACCTCGAAGAACTCGAACGGTTGCGCTCGATCATCAACGACATGCTGTTTCTGGCCAGCGCCGACCAAGGCAGCAAGGCCACCAAACTGACCACCACCTCGCTTGCGGACGAAGTCGCCACCACCCTCGACTACCTGGATTTCATCCTCGAAGACGCTCAGGTCAAGGTTCAAGTCAGCGGTGATGCCCAGGTGCAGATCGAAATCGCCCACCTGCGCCGGGCGCTGATCAATCTGCTGAACAACGCCGTGCAGCACACGGCTCCCGGCCAGGTGATTCGGGTGCAGATCGATGTTCAGGAGCATCAGGTCAGTATCGGCGTCACCAACCCCGGTGAGCCCATCGCCAGTGAACATCTGCCGCGCTTGTTCGAGCGCTTCTACCGGGTCGACGCCTCGCGCAGCAACAGCGGCGCCAATCATGGCCTGGGGCTGGCCATCGTCAAGGCGATTGCGCTGATGCACGGCGGCAATGTGTTTGTGCGCAGCGATAACGGCGTGAACACGTTCGGGATCTATTTGCCGATTTGATTCCTGTGGCGAGCGAGCTTGCTCGCGCTGGGCTGCGAAGCGGCCCCAATACAATCAACCGTGTTTAATCAGATATACCTCCTGCCCCGAATTACGACTGCTACGCAGCCGAGCGCGAGCAAGCTCGCTCGCCACAGGTCGGTGCGACTGTTGCTCTTGATGCAACAGTCCTTTATGCAATCCGCTCTTTTTCCCGCCACCCAAGACCTTTACCTTGGCCACACCAAACAGTACTTGCCAAGCAAGAAGGTTTTCCAAATGTCCAACAGTATGGGTATTGCCAGCGCTTTCATTTTGTCGTCCTTGTTCCTGTCGCCGTTCGCCATGGCTGAAGAGTCGCCGGCATTTGTCGCGCATAATGCGGCGCGTGCCGCAGCCTTCGACAAGGCCCAGGCTGAACTGACCGCAAAATCACAGAAACCTGAGCAAACCCGGCAAACATCAGCTGATCAGGCTCAACCACAGGTTGGAAAAGACAGCTGATCGGCAACACCACTCAGTTTCCCTCGACACTTCTCAGGGCTCTTTCCCTTGAAAAGTTGTCTTCAAGCCGCTGCTATCAGCGGCTTTTTTTCGTTGTGTATTTGTCAGGCATTCCTTCGTTATTACCCAATAAGAAACCCCCGGATTATTAACTATAACAACGCTTGTTATTGACCCAAGGAGCGGTATCCCGCGTGAGCATCACCCTCAAACTCAGTCCGCTATTCATTGCAATGGCCGCAACGATGGCCGCAAACGTCCAGGCCGCCGACGATTCCCGCCGCGAAGGTTTCGTTGAAGGTGCAAGCCTTAAACTCAATGCCCGCAACTACTACCTGAACCGCAACCGTCAGCAGCAGACTAACGACAACATTGAATGGGGCCAGGGTTTCCTCGGTCTCTTCGAATCGGGCTACACCCAGGGCCCGGTCGGTTTTGGCGTGGACGCCAACGCCATGCTCGGGCTCAAACTCGACGGTGGCGGCGGCACCGGTGGTTCGAGCATCCTGCCGATCAGCGATGACAACGGCAAAGCACCGGGCTCGTTTTCAAGCGCTGGCGGCGCCCTGAAAATGCGCGCCCTGGACACCGAGCTGAAAGCCGGCGACCTGTTCCTCAACAACCCGGTAATCGCCGGCGGCATGAGCCGCATGCTGCCGCAGACCTTTCGTGGCGTCAGCCTGACCAACCACAGCTTCGACGGCTGGCTGATCGAGGGCGGCCAGGCGAGCTTCACCAAGCCTTACAACCAGAGCGGACACCAGCGCATCGGGACGTCCTACGGCAAACTGGCGGACGGCGACAAAAGCCAGCACCTGAACTGGGCCGGTGTGGCCTGGAGCGGTCTGCCGGGCCTGACCAGCAGCCTCTATGCGTCCGAGCTCAAGGACATCTGGAACCAGTACTACTACGACCTGGACTACACCTACGCGGTCAACGAACTGGTCAGCCTCAACCCGGGCCTGCACTACTATCACACCCAGGACACTGGCGACGCACTGCTCGGCAAAATCGACAACAACACCTACAGCCTGCACTTCACCGTGGGCGTCGGTAGTCACAGCGTCACCGCCGCTTACCAGCGCGTGAACGGCAACACGCCGTTCGACTACATCGCCCAGGGCGACAGCATCTTCCTCGACAACTCGCAGCAGTATTCGGACTTCAACGGCCCGAACGAGCGTTCGTGGAAGCTCAAGTACGCCTATGATTTCGCTGGCGTCGGCGTGCCGGGCCTGACCTCGGCCGTGTCGTATTCGCGTGGCACGCTGGACCTGAGCAAGGTCGACCCGAACAGTCGCGGTTATGCCAGCTTCTATAACGAAGCGGGTAAAAATGCCAAACACTGGGAGCGTGATGTCGATCTCAAGTACGTGGTCCAGGGCGGTACGGCCAAGGATCTGGCGGTGCGTCTGCAATGGGCCACCAACCGTGGCGGCAACGGCTATGGTGCGCTGGATACCGACACCGATGAATACCGGGTGATCGTCGACTACCCACTGAACGTTTTCTGAGAAAAATTCACAAAAAGGCCAGCACCGGTGCTGGCCTTTTTTGTATCCGGGATCTATACATGCACTGAGATCAACGAACTGATATCTGCAATGCCGCCCGGTATGTCCGGGAACTACGCTGATGATGTCCCTGTGCAGAAATCAGAACCATGAGTGCAAACCGCACACACCACGCCATAACGAGCCCTACCCGCCGACCGGAATTGCTGCTGGTTCTCGGCAGTTCGCTGACCGTCGTCGCGATCATCGCCATCGTCACCTTCCTGCTGATCCGCGAACACGCCAATGCCATGCAGGCGGCGACGCGGGGTGCGACCAACATCGTGCAACTGATCGACGCCGATGTGCTGCGCAACGTCGAGCTCTATGACCTGTCACTGCAAGGCTTGATCGCTGCCGCCCAACGTGACGACCTGCAGAAGGTTTCGGCGCAGATCCGCCACCTGGTGCTGTTCGACCGCGCAAGTACTGCACGCTACAAGGGTGATGTGCTGCTGCTCGACAAGCACGGCGATGTGATCGCCAACTCGTCGTCGATTCAGCCCAAACAGGGCAATTTTGCTGACCGTGACTACTTCCAGGCCCACGTCAGCAACAGCGATAGCGGGATGTTTATCAGTCGCCCGTTCAAACCCCGTTGCGACTGCCCCGAGAACGATCAGTGGCGCATCAGCTTCAGCCGGCGCATCTCTTCGCCCACCGGAGAGTTTCTTGGCGTTGCCGTCGCGTCCATGCAACTGGCGTACTTTGACGAGCTGTTCAGCAGCTTGGACATCGGCTCTAACAGTACCCTCAACGTGCTCGACAAGGACGGCATACTGCTGGCGCAAAAGCCGATGCTGACCGATGACAGCATCGGCAAGAGTTTCGGCAATCGACCCAACGTCATACGCATCATGCATGAAGGCAGTGGCCACTTCAGCAGCGTGTCGAGCATGGACCACCAGGAACGCCTGTACACCTTCTCGCGCGTCGGCAACCTGCCGTTGACGGTCAGCGTCGCGCTGTCGATGGACGAAATCTTCGCCAGCTGGAGACGCACCGCATACGTGATCAGTGGCGCAACCGGTGTGTTGTGTATCGGCTTGATGTGGCTGACCTTGCTGCTGTGCCGCGAGTTTCGCCTGCGCCATCACGCCGAGCAGGAGCTGGCGCAACAGGCCGCCATCGATGCCCTCACCGGCGTGGCTAACCGGCGGACCCTCGACCAGGCCCTGAATCGTGAATGGTCCCGCGCCCAGCGCTCGGGCAAACCGTTGTCGGTGTTGATGATCGACGCCGATCACTTCAAGTCGTTCAACGACCGCCACGGCCATCAGGGCGGCGACGATGCGTTGCGCGTGCTCGCTCGAGTCATCAGCGAAAACATCCGTCGCCCCTCCGATCTCGCCGCGCGCTATGGCGGTGAGGAGTTTTCCGTGGTGTTGGCCGAGACTGACAGCGCAGGAGCCCTGCGGATTGCCGAAAATATCCGTGCGGCAGTCGAGCAACTGCCACCGTTCGAAGATGACGAGGGGCCCATCACTGTCAGCATCGGCCTCAGCACCTCGACAGGGCAACCGGGCGAGAGCCTGGAAAACCTGATGCATGCAGCCGACAAAGCGCTGTATCAGGCCAAGCACCGTGGGCGTAATCGGGTGGTTAGCGCGCAGGAATAGGGGCGGATCTATCTCTCGTAGCAGCTGCTACAACGGCATAAAAAAAGGCCACCCGAAGGCAGCCTTTAAAAACTAGAGAGGTTTTTGCTTACACGGCCGCAACTGGACGCATGTAAGAGATCGGTGCAGTGCTGGCGTCTTCAAACGTCACGACTTCCCAAGCATCTTTCTGCTCAATCAATTTGCGCAGAAGCTGGTTGTTCAGTGCGTGGCCCGACTTGAAGCCTTTGAACTCACCAATCAGGCTATTGCCCAGCAGGTAGAGGTCACCAATTGCATCGAGGATCTTGTGCTTCACGAATTCGTCTTCGTAGCGAAGGCCGTCTTCGTTCAGTACACCATCCGCGTCGACCACGATGGCGTTTTCAACGCTACCGCCGAGTGCGAGGTTGTGCTTGCGCAGGTACTCGATATCACTCATGAAACCAAAGGTCCGGGCGCGGCTGACTTCTTTTACGAACGAAGTGCTGGAAAAATCCACGCTGGCACTTTGAGTGCGGTCACGAAACACCGGGTGATCGAAATCGATCTCGAAGCTCACTTTGAAGCCTTCGAAAGGGACGAAAGTGGCGCGCTTGTCGCCGTCTTCCACTGTCACTTCACGCAGGATCCGGATGAACTTCTTGGCTGCGTCCTGTTCTTCCAGGCCAGCCGATTGAATCAGGAATACGAAGGGTCCAGCGCTACCATCCATGATCGGGACTTCGGACGCGGAGAGCTCGACGTAGGCGTTATCGATGCCCAGGCCAGCCATGGCCGAGAGCAAATGCTCCACCGTGTCCACTTTGACGTCACCGTTGACCAGTGTCGTCGACATAGTGGTTTCACCAACGTTTTCCGCGCGAGCAGGAATCTGCACCACAGGGTCCAGGTCGGCACGACAAAACACGATGCCGGTGTCTACAGGTGCTGGCTTGAGGGTCAGGTATACCTTCTCCCCGGAGTGCAGGCCTACACCTGTGGCACGGATAATATTTTTCAGGGTGCGTTGTTTAATCATGGCTTGGGCCGCTTCAGCGCAAATTGCGAACTGGTATCAACAAAGGCTGGCGATAATAGCAGACCCGGCCTTTGCTGAACACCAATCACCTTCATAGCCCTGATACATTCCATCAATCGGCCTGACGACGCAGGAATGCCGGGATGTCCAGGTAGTCCAAATCGTCTTGCGGATTGAGTTTAGCCGCCGCCGCTGCGCCGGCCTGAGCCTGGTTGCGCATCACGGTTGGACGGTCCAGGTCGCGGTAGTTGACCGACGGCATTTCCTGACGCGCGGCAGCAGGTGCGGCAGCAGCCATGGAGGTTTGAACGGTATTGTCGATGACCTTCACAGGTTTCTCGATTTTTGCGCCCAGACCAGTGGCAACCACAGTCACGTGCAATTCGTCGCGCATGTCCGGATCGATAACGGTACCGACCTTGACCATCGCGTGCTCGGAAGCGAAGGCTTCGATGATGCTACCCACGTCGGAGTACTCACCCAGAGACAGGTCAGGACCGGCGGTGATGTTCACCAGGATGCCGCGTGCACCTTGCAGGTTGACGTCTTCGAGCAGCGGGTTACGGATCGCCGCTTCAGTCGCTTCACGTGCACGGTTCGGACCGCTGGCGCAGCCAGTGCCCATCATTGCCATGCCCATTTCGCTCATGACGGTACGGACGTCGGCGAAGTCGACGTTGATCATGCCTGGACGCTTGATGATGTCGGAGATACCGCGAACGGCACCGGCCAGTACATCGTCAGCCTTGGCGAAAGCCGACAGCAGGCTTGCGTCTTTACCCAGGATGGTCAGCAGCTTCTCGTTGGGGATGGTGATCAACGAGTCGACGCTTTCGCTCAGCGCGCGGATGCCTTCATCGGCGATCTGCATACGCTTGCGGCCTTCGAACGGGAACGGACGAGTCACCACCGCAACGGTGAGGATCCCCATTTCCTTGGCCACTTCAGCAATGATCGGCGCAGCACCGGTACCGGTACCGCCGCCCATGCCGGTGGTGATGAACACCATGTTCGTGCCTTGCAGCACTTCGGCGATGCGCTCGCGGTCTTCCAGAGCGGCCTGACGACCGACCTCAGGGTTCGCGCCAGCACCCAGACCCTTGGTCACGCCGGTGCCCAATTGCAGGATGGTCCGCGCGCCGATGTTTTTCAGCGCCTGGGCATCAGTGTTGGCGCAGATGAACTCAACGCCTTCAATGTTGCTCTTGACCATGTGATTCACAGCGTTTCCGCCGCCACCGCCAACACCGATAACTTTAATAACCGGGCTTGCGGGGATGTTGTCTACGAGTTCGAACATTTTCCCTCTCCTTACATTCTCTAGTTTTTTTCGCCTACTGCGCCTACTGCGTACAACGGTGCTGCGGTATCACGGTGTTGCGGTAAATCTTCAGAAATTGCCCTGGACCCAGCTTTTGATGCGATCGATCAACGGGCTCTTGGCCTCATCGTTGTTGTTGTAGCTATCGCGACTGCTGCTGATCCCGGAGAAGGAAATGCCATCGGACTGCTTTTGCAGGCCATACATCAGCAAACCAACACCGGTGGAATAAATCGGGTTGCGCACTACGTCGTCCAGGCCTCTGAGGCCATGCGGTACGCCCAGGCGAACCGGCATGTGGAAAATCTCTTCGGCCAACTCGACCGCGCCTTCCATCTTCGAAGTACCGCCGGTCAGCACGATGCCGGCCGGGATCAGGTCTTCGTAGCCGCTGCGACGCAGCTCGGCCTGGATCAGCGTGAACAGCTCGTCGTAACGCGGCTCGACCACTTCGGCCAGGGCCTGACGGGACAGCTCGCGCGGCGGACGATCACCGACGCTTGGGACCTTGATGGTTTCACCGGCGCCGGCCAGTTTGGCCAGGGCGCAGGCGTAGCGGATCTTGATTTCTTCGGCGTACTGGGTCGGAGTGCGCAACGCCATGGCGATGTCGTTGGTCACCTGATCACCGGCAATCGGGATCACCGCGGTGTGACGGATCGCGCCTTCGGTGAAGATCGCGATGTCGGTGGTACCGCCACCGATGTCCACCAGGCACACGCCCAGCTCTTTCTCGTCATCGGTCAGCACCGAGTACGCCGAAGCCAGTTGCTCGAGAATGATGTCGTCGATTTCCAGACCGCAACGACGCACGCACTTTTCAATGTTCTGTGCGGCGTTCACCGCGCAGGTGACCACGTGAACCTTGGCTTCCAGACGTACACCGGACATGCCCAAAGGCTCGCGAACGCCTTCCTGGTTATCGATCACGTAATCCTGCGGCAGCGTGTGCAGAACGCGCTGGTCCGCCGGAATCGCCACGGCCTGGGCGGCATCGAGCACGCGCTCGAGGTCGGCCGAGCTGACTTCGCGATCACGAATCGCCACGATCCCGTGGGAGTTCAGGCTGCGAATGTGATTGCCGGCCACACCGACGAACGCCGAGTGAATCCGGCAGCCGGCCATCAGTTGCGCTTCTTCGATCGCGCGCTGGATGGACTGCACGGTGGATTCGATATTCACCACCACGCCCTTCTTCAGGCCGCGGGAGGGGTGCGTACCGATCCCGACGATTTCCAGTTGGCCATCGGCCGCGACCTCGCCTACCAGCGCCACCACCTTGGAGGTACCGATATCCAGACCGACGATCATTTTGCCGCTTTGCACGTTTGCCATGGTCCTGCCTCTTCTCAATTCTTCGCGACAGCGCGTTGGGCCGTCGTGGGCGCTACAGGTTCCCGCCAGCCAACGGCCAGGCCGTTGGCATAACGCAGGTCGATGCGCGCAATGTTCGTAATCTGTTCTTTAAGCGTCTTGTCGTAGATGGCAATGAAGCGGCGCATCTTTTCCACCAGGTGATCGCGTCCCAGCAACAGCTCGATCCCAGGGCCCGCGCTACCCGCGCCAGTGGTCAGAAACCAGCTGCCGCGTTCACGCAATTCCAGCCGGGCAACCGAGAAGCCCAATGGCCGTAACATCTGGCTCAACACCTGATACTGCTGCATCACTTGCTGCTGGGCCCGTTGTGGGCCGAACAGCTGTGGCAAATGTTCGTAGTTGGCCAATTCACGCGGCGTAAACGCCTGCCCCTGGTTGTTCAGCAGCGCTTCGTCACCCCAACGGGCCACGGGCAGTTGCTCTTCCAGGCGAATCACCACCTGGTCAGGCCAGACGCGACGCACTTCGGCGTGGGCAATCCATGGCATCTGTTCCAGCTCGGTACGCATGCTCGCCAGGTCAATGGTGAAGAAGCTCGCCGCCACGTACGGGGCGATCCGCTGCTGCACCGCTTGCTGGCTGATGTAACTCAAATCGCCCTGCACGTTGATCTTGGTGATCGGCCGGTCGGCGTACGGCAGCAAGCGCTGTGCACCTTCGTAAGTACCGAACCCCAACGCGACCAACAGCACGGGCCAGAACAAGGCTTTGAGAAAACCAAAACTGGCTTTCGGCAGGCGCACCGACATCGGCTCTTTGGCCACCATTCGGCTGGCACCCCGCGGCACCGGCTTGCGGCCGGGTGCGGAGGGCTGATGACGTAGCTGGGCGCCTTGCATGGTCTTAACCTCGCGGCTCTACGTGACTGGCAACACTGGCCGCCAGGATCGCCAGCACCAACTGCTGGAAATCCAGACCGGCGGCGCGTGCGGCCATTGGGACCAGACTGTGATCGGTCATGCCCGGTGCGGTATTGACTTCCAGGAACCAGAACTGCCCATCGGCGTCCTGCATCACGTCAGCCCGTCCCCAACCGGCGATACCCAGCGCCTCACAGGCTTTTGCCGTGAGGTCCATGAGTTCTTGTTCCTTGGCGCTATCGAGGCCGCACGGGATCCGGTACTGGGTATCGGAAGCCAGGTACTTGGCGTCGTAGTCATAGAAAGTGTGTGGCGTGCCCAGAGCGATCGGTGGCAACACCTGATCACGCAGGGTCGCAATGGTGAACTCCGGACCTTGAATCCATTGCTCGACCAACACTTGCGAATCGTAGGTACTGGCCGCTTTCCAGGCTTCGATCAATTCAGCTGCCGAAGTCACTTTGGCCATACCGATACTTGAACCTTCATGCGCCGGTTTGACGATCAAAGGGAAGCCCAGTTCCTTCGCCGCCAAAATACAGTCGGCTTCGCTGCCCAGTACCGCGTGACGTGGCGTCGGAATGCCGAGGCTGTGCCAGACCTGTTTGGTCCGCAGCTTGTCCATGGCCAGTGCCGAAGCAAGGATGCCGCTGCCGGTGTACGGAATCCCTGCGCATTCGAGCAAACCCTGCATGCTGCCGTCTTCACCGCCACGACCGTGGAGAATGATGAAGGCGCGGTCGATTTTTTCGTTCAGCAGGCGTTGCAGGAAATCGTCGCCGACGTCGATGCCGAACGCATCCACGCCTGCGGACTGCAGCGCTTCAAGCACCGCGTTACCGGATTTCAGCGAAACCTCACGCTCGGCGCTTTTGCCACCGAACAGCACGGCCACGCGGCCGAAGTCTTTCGGGGCGATTGTCGAGAACAGGTTGGCGTAGGCAGCAGTCATTTCAACTTTCCTTCGTTAGGAGCGACAACGGCACCCGCGAACAACGGACTATTCAACAGTTTCGGTGCGAGACCGCCGATATCACCGGCGCCCTGGCACAGCAGGATGTCGCCGGCACGCAGCAGCGGCTTGACCAGCGGCGCAAGGTCGACACCACGTTCGATGTAGATCGGGTCGAGCTGACCGCGCTGGCGGATGCTGTTGCACAGCTTGCGGCTGTCAGCCCCCGGAATCGGCTCTTCGCCGGCCGGATAGACTTCCATCAGCAGCAGCACGTTGGCGTCGGCCAGTACATTGACGAAATCGTCGTACAGGTCGCGGGTTCGGCTGTAGCGGTGCGGCTGGTAAACCATCACCAGGCGCCGCTCTGGCCAGCCACCGCGCACGGCTTTGATCACCGCTGCGACTTCGGTCGGGTGGTGACCGTAGTCGTCCACCAGCATCACGTTGCCGCCTTCGACTGGCAGTTCGCCGTAGACCTGGAAGCGTCGACCAACACCCTGGAAGCCCGACAGCCCCTGAACGATGGCTTCATCGCTGACGCACTCGTCGGTCGCGATGCAGATGGTCGCCAGCGAGTTCAATACGTTGTGGTTGCCCGGCATGTTCACCGAAACATCCAGCGGCTCACGGTCAGGACGCAGCACGGTGAAGAAGGTCTGCATGCCTTGCTGGCGAACATTGATGGCGCGCACGTCGGCGTCTTCGCTGAAGCCGTAGGTCATGGTCGGACGCTTGACCAGCGGGAGGATTTCACGCACCACCGGGTCGTCCAGGCACATCACCGCCAGACCGTAGAACGGCAGGTTGTGGAGGAACTCGACGAAGGTTTTCTTCAGTTTGTTGAAGTCACCGTCGTAGGTCGCCATGTGGTCGGCGTCGATGTTGGTGACCACAGCCACCAACGGCTGCAGGTGCAGGAAACTGGCGTCGCTTTCGTCGGCTTCGGCGATCAGGTAACGGCTGGTGCCCAGCTGGGCATTGGTGCCCGCGGCATTCAGGCGACCACCGATCACGAAGGTCGGGTCCAGGCCACCGGCCGCGAACACCGAAGCGATCAGGCTGGTGGTGGTGGTTTTGCCGTGAGTACCGGCGACGGCGATGCCGTGGCGGTAGCGCATCAGCTCGGCGAGCATTTCGGCACGCGGCACCACGGGGATACGACGCTCCAGGGCCGTCGCAACTTCCGGGTTGGCGGTGTTCACGGCGCTTGATACCACCAGGACATCGGCGGTCGCGGCGTTCTCGGCGCGGTGCCCGATGAAGATCTGGGCGCCGAACGATTCGAGACGCTCGGTCACCGGCGAAGCTTTCAGGTCGGAACCGGACACTTGGTAGCCCAGGTTCAGCAACACTTCGGCGATTCCGCACATGCCCACACCGCCGACTCCGACGAAGTGGATGCGACGGATGCGGCGCATTTCCGGCTGCGGCATGGCTTTCTGATTCTCAACCATGAACCACCTCCAGGCAGATATCGACCACGTTGCGGGTTGCATCAGGTTTGGCCAGGCGACGAGCGGCGCCAGCCATGTCGTTGAGTCGTTGCGGTTGCATCAAGACCTCTGTCAGGCGTGCAGCGAGATCCGCTGCGCCAGTCGTTCTTTGCGGCATCAGGAAGGCAGCGCCTTCACGAGCCAAATATTCGGCATTGCGGGTCTGGTGATCGTCGATCGCATGGGGCAAAGGCACCAGCATCGAGGGCAGACCGGCAGCAGCCAGCTCACTGACAGTCAGCGCGCCAGCGCGACAGACCACCAGGTCGGCCCAGCCATAGGCTTGGGCCATGTCTTTGATGAAAGGCTGCACTTGCGCCTCGACACCGGCCGTGCGATAGCGCTCGGCAGTCACTTCATCGTGGTTTTTACCGGCCTGGTGAAACACTTCCGGACGCAGCTCAACAGGCACCTGCGACAGGGCTTCAGGCAGCAATTTGTTCAACGGTTCTGCGCCCAGGCTTCCACCCAGGATCAGCAAACGCGCTTTGCGTCCGGCCAGGGCTGGACGCGCTGTATCGAGGAACAACTCGGTGCGCACCGGGTTACCGGTAGTGCGCCGGCTGCCACTGGCAGCAAAGGTGTCCGGGAAAGCTTCGCAGACTCGCGCGGCCAACGGCACCAGCAGCCGATTGGCGGTACCGGCAACGGCGTTCTGCTCATGAACGATGACGGGTACACCGGCCAATCTGGCGGCTACGCCACCAGGGCCGGTGACATATCCGCCAAAGCCCAGGACGCAGACCGGTTTCAGCTGACGAATGACCGCGCGTGCCTGCCAGATCGCCTTGAGCAATACGAAAGGTGCCTTGAGCAGCGACAGCTTGCCCTTGCCGCGAAGGCCGCTGACGTTGATCAAATGCAACGGCAGGCCGGCATTCGGGACCAGTTCGTTTTCGATCCCGCGTGGCGTCCCGAGCCAGTGCACGGTGTAACCGCGCGCCTGAAACTCGCGAGCACAGGCCAGCGCCGGGAACACGTGGCCACCGGTGCCGCCCGCCATGATCAGCACGTTAGCGCCCATGGGTCGGCTCCTCGGCGAAGTCACTCTCGCTGAACTCCATCTCTTCGCTGCCCAAGTGGGTTCGACTCTCCCATTCAATGCGCAACAACAAGCCAAGACAGGCGCAGCAGATCACCAACGAACTGCCACCGTAACTGAGGAACGGCAGGGTCAGGCCCTTGGTCGGCAGCAAGCCGACGTTCACCCCGATGTTGATCAGGAACTGACCAATCCACAGGAACGACAAGCCGTAGGCGACATAGGCGGCAAAGAATTGCTTGGCCTTCTCTGCCCACAAACCGATGTACATGCCGCGTATGCACACGAAGACGAACAGCGCGACGGTGGCCAGGGAGCCGACCACGCCCAGCTCTTCGGCCAGGACCGAGAACACGAAGTCGGTGTGCGCTTCCGGCAGGTAGAACTGTTTCTGCACGCTGTTGCCCAGGCCAACGCCCAGCCACTCACCGCGACCGAAGGCGATCAGCGCCTGGGTCAACTGGTAGCCGGAACCGAACTGGTCCGCCCAAGGGTCGGTGAAGGTGGTCAGACGAGCCATTCGATAAGGCTGCATCTTGATCAGCAGCACCACCGCCACCACCGCCAGTATCACCATCAAGGTGAAGCGGAACAGCCCGACGCCGCCCAAAAACAGCATCGCCGCCGCGGCCCCCATCATCACGACGGTGGCACCGAAGTCGGGCTCCATCAGCAGCAGGCCGGCCATTGGCAGCAGCACGATGAACGGCTTGAAGAAGCCCATCCAGCTTTCACGCACTTCTTTCTGCCGACGCACCAGATAACCGGCGAGGTAGATCACCACAAAGACCTTGGCAATCTCGGAAGGCTGGACGTTGAAGAAGCTGAAACCGATCCAGCGCATCGAACCGTTCACCTCACGGCCGATCCCCGGGACGATCACCATCACCAGCAAACCGAACGCACCAATCAGCATCAGCCAGCCCAGGCGTTGCCAGGTCGCGATCGGAATCATCATGGTGACGATGCAGGCACCGACGCCGAGCACGATGTAGACAAGGTGGCGAATCATGTAATACAGGGCGCTGCCCGACTGTACCGCCGCCACTTCGGTCGAGGCGGAGGCGATCATGACCAGCCCCAGGCCGATCAATGCCAGGCAACCGGCGAGCATCGGGAAGTCGAGGTCGATACCACGCCCGGTGATGATCGGCGACGGGTACGGCTTGATGATATTTCTCAAGCTCATGCCAAGTCCTCCGCGGCCAGATCTTTCACGGATTGGACGAACAGGTGCCCACGCTCTTCGTAGTTCCGAAACATGTCGAAACTGGCGCACGCCGGCGACAGCAGCACGGCATCGCCTGGCTGGGCGATGGCGCGGCATTGCTCGACCGCTTCGATCAGCGAATGGACGCGAATCAGCGGCACGGCGTCGCCGATGGCCTGGCCAATCAGCTCGGCATCACGCCCCATCAACACCACGGCGCGGCAGTTGGCCGCGACCGGATCACGCAGATCCTTGAACTCGGCACCTTTGCCGTCGCCACCGGCGATCAGCACCAGCTTGCCTTGGATGTCTGCGCCCAGACCTTCGATAGCGGCCAAAGCGGCGCCAACGTTGGTGGCTTTGGAGTCGTTGTAGTAGCTCACGCCGTTCAGGTCGCGGACCCACTGGCAACGATGCTCAAGCCCGGCGAAGGTGCGCAGGCTCGAGAGCATGGCGTCGAACGGCAGGCCCACGGCGTGCCCCAAGGCCAAGGCCGCGAGGGCGTTGGACTGGTTATGCGCGCCACGAATTTTCAGCTCGCGCACCGGCATCAGGTTCTGGAATTCGAAGGCCAAGTACTTCTCGCCATTTTCCTCGCGCAGACCAAAAGCCTTGAAGTCCGGCTTGTTCAGGCCGAAGGTCCAGCACGGCAGGCCCTCGCTCATCAACGGACGGCTCAGCGCATCCTGACGATTGACCACCACTTGCTTCGCGCCCCGGAAAATCCGGTGCTTGGCCAGGTGATAGGCCGGCAGGCCGCTGTAACGGTCCATATGGTCTTCGCTGATGTTCAGCACGGTGGCCACTTCGGCGCCCAGCTGATCGGTGGTCTCCAGCTGGAAGCTCGAGAGTTCCATCACGTACAGTTCGACGTCATCGCTCAGCAGATCGAGTGCCGGAGTACCGAGGTTACCGCCCACCGCCACGCGCTTGCCGGCCGCTGCCGCCATTTCGCCGACCAGCGTGGTCACGGTGCTTTTTGCGTTGGAGCCGGTAATGGCGACAATCGGCGCCTTCGCGTTACGGGCGAACAACTCGATATCACCCGACAGCTTCACGCCACGGGCCGCCGCTGCTTGCAGGGCCGGAGTCGCCAAGGCCAGGCCCGGGCTCACGTAGAGCTCGTCGGCACGGCAGAGGAATTCGACATCCAGCTCGCCACAACGCACTTCCACCTGCGGGTAGTCACGGCGCAGCGTGGCCAGCTCCGGTGGATTTTCCCGCGTATCGGCGACAGCGAACGACACGCCCCGGTTCGCCAGGAAGCGAACCAGGGACATGCCGCTCTTGCCGAGGCCGACAACGATGCGGAAGTGGTCAGAAGCGATCAGAGACACTCGTTCTACCTCAGCTTCAGGGTGGCAAGGCCGACCAGTACGAGAATCACGGTGATGATCCAGAAACGGACGATCACGCGTGGCTCGGGCCAGCCCTTGAGTTCAAAGTGGTGGTGAATCGGTGCCATGCGGAACACGCGGCGACCGGTCAGCTTGAAAGAGGCAACCTGAATGACCACCGACAGGGTTTCCATCACGAACACACCGCCCATGATGAACAGGACGATTTCCTGACGGACGATCACTGCGATGGTGCCCAAAGCCGCGCCCAGCGCCAGTGCGCCGACGTCGCCCATGAAGACTTGAGCCGGGTAGGTGTTGAACCAGAGGAAACCCAGGCCGGCACCGATCAGCGCGCCGCAGAATACGATCAGCTCACCTGCGCCCGGTACGTAAGGAATCAGCAGGTATTCAGCGAATTTCACGTTACCCGACAGGTAGCAGAAGATCCCCAGCGCGCCGCCGACCATCACGGTTGGCATGATCGCCAGGCCGTCGAGGCCGTCGGTCAGGTTGACCGCGTTGCTGGAGCCGACGATCACGAAGTAGGTCAGGACCACGAAGCCAATGCCGAGCGCGATGCTGGCGTCTTTGAACATCGGCACGATCAAGGTCGTTTCAACCGCGCTTGGCGCAGTCATATAAAGGAAGATCGCCGCGCCCAGGCCGAACACCGACTGCCAGAAGTATTTCCAGCGGCTCGGCAAGCCACGGGAGTTCTTCTCGATGACTTTGCGGTAATCGTCGACCCAGCCCACGGCACCGAACAACAGGGTGACCAGCAACACGACCCACACATAGCGGTTGTGCAGGTCAGCCCAAAGCAAGGTGCTGACGCCGATGGCGGTCAGAATCAGTGCGCCGCCCATGGTCGGAGTGCCCGACTTGGACAAGTGCGATTGCGGGCCGTCATTACGGACAGACTGGCCGATCTGGCGGTTCTGCAACGTGCGGATCATCCAGGGACCCAGGCACAGCGACAACGACAACGCGGTCAGCACACCGAGAATCCCGCGCAGGGTCAGGTACTGAAAGACCGCGAAGCCTTTGTAGAACTGTTGCAGATACTCCGCTAACAACAGCAGCATTAATGTTTCTCCCCGCTCGAACCGCACAAAGCCGCAACGACGTTTTCCATCGCAGCGCTTCGCGAGCCCTTGATCAAAATAGTGGTGTTTGTATCGTGTTCGGCGCCCAGCGCCGCGATCAGATCAGCCTGATTGGCAAAGTGACGAGCCTGTTCACCGAAGGCTGCGACGGCATGCGCCATCATCGGGCCAACGGCATAAAGCGCGGAAACCTTGCCGCTGGCGTACGCGCCAACGTCGCGGTGCCCCTGCTCCGCCCACTCGCCCAACTCGCCAATATCCCCGAGCACCAGAATGGTGCGGCCGGAAAAGCCGGCGAGTATATCAACGGCGGCGCACATTGAGGTGGGGTTCGCGTTGTAAGAATCATCAATGACGCGCATGCCATTGGTTGCCAGTTGCGCCACGGCACGGCCCTTGACCGGCTGCACCGCATTCAGCCCCGTGGCGATACCGAACAGCGACACACCCAGCGCATGGGCGGCAGCCGCGGCGGCCAGGGCATTGGCAACGTTGTGGTTGCCAAGCAGGTTCAGTTGAACCTGCTCGACGCCTTGCGGGCTGTGCAGCGTGAAGGACGGGCAACCGCGAGCGTCACGAGCCAGATCGCTGGCATGGAAATCGGCACGGCTGTCGTTCAGGGCAAAGCTCAGCACCTGCCGACCGGCGGCACGTTTCTTCCAGATATCAAAAGCCTTGTCGTCGAGGTTCAAAACGGCGACGCCATCGGCGTCCAGCCCTTCGAGAATCTCGCCCTTGGCTTCAACGATTTTTTCCGGCCCGCCGAACTCGCCGACGTGGGCGGTCCCGGCGTTGTTGATCACAGCCACATGTGGCTTGGTCATGCCGACGGTGTAGGCAATTTCGCCGATCCGCGAAGCACCCAGTTCGATGACGGCAGCGGTGTGTTCCGCGGCCAGTTCGAGCAAGGTCAGCGGAACGCCGAGGTCATTGTTCAGGTTGCCACGGGTCGCCAGTACCGGACCGCGCGTGCGCAGGATGCTCGCGAGCATTTCCTTGACCGTGGTCTTGCCGCTGGAACCGGTAATTGCCGCGACCGGGTTCGAATACGCAGCACGGTTCAGCGCGCCGAGTTCGCCAAGGGCCTGACGAGTATCGGTGACCAGTAGCTGAGGCAACGTGGAGTTCGTCACTTCACGCTCGACCAAGGCCGCGACCGCGCCTTTGGCAGCCACGTCGTTCAAGTAGTCATGGCCATCGAAACGCGGTCCGGTCAGGGCAACAAACAACTGGCCTGGCTTGATCGCCCGGCTGTCGATGCTGACGCCATCGAAGCTGCTGTCGGCAGTCAGCAGGCGACCGGCCAATGGGCCAGCCACTTCGCTCAATTTCAAGGCTTTAAGCATGGGCCACCTCCCACGCGGTCAAGGCACGGTCGGCCTCCACCAGATCGGAGAAATCATGGCGCACGCCGTTGATTTCCTGATAGTCCTCGTGACCTTTACCGGCCAGCACAATCACGTCATCCGCGCTGGCGCTGGCGATCAACTGGGCAATCGCCTGGCCACGGCCGGCGACAAAACGGACGTTATCCACCGCCGTGAAACCGGCGCGGATGTCATCGAAAATCTGTGCAGGGTCTTCGGTGCGCGGGTTGTCATCGGTGACCAGCACGCCGTCGGCCAGACGCTCGACCACTTCGGCCATCAACGGGCGCTTGCCGCGATCGCGATCACCGCCGCAACCGAACAGGCAGAGCAATTTTCCCTTGGCGTGTGGACGCAGGGCCATCAGGACTTTTTCCAGCGCATCCGGGGTGTGGGCGTAATCGACCACCACCAGCGGCTGAGTACCGCCGCCCAGGCGCTGCATGCGACCGGCCGGGCCTTCGAGTTTTGGCAGTACGTGGAGGATTTCATCCAGCGCGTAATCCAGACCGAGCAAGGCACCGACAGCGGCCAGTACGTTGCTCAGGTTGAAGCGGCCGAGCAAGGTGCTGCGCAAATGGTGTTCGCCCTGCGGCGTCACCAGCGTGGCACGCACGCCCTCATCGTCGAACTGCGCTTCACGGCAATAGAGGTAGGCGCTGGCGTCTTCGAGACTGTAAGTGATCAGGCGCGACTCAGCTTCTTCAGCCGCGAGTTGCCGACCGAACGCGTCGTCGAGGTTGATCACCCGGCACTTCAGATCGTTCCAGGCAAACAGCTTGGCCTTGGCCTCGCCATAGGCTTGCATGGTCCCGTGATAATCCAGGTGATCGCGCGACAGGTTGGTCATCACTGCCACATCGAACGCCAGAGCCGTCACGCGCCCTTGATCCAGACCGTGGGAGGACACTTCCATGGCCACGGCTTTGGCACCGGCCTTTTTCAGGTCGGCCAGGGTTGCCTGTACTGCAATCGGGTTCGGCGTGGTGTGCAGGCCGCTTTCCAGTGCGCCGTAGAAACCGGTGCCCAGGGTGCCAACGATGCCGCAGTGCTGCCCCAACAGGTCCAGGGCTTGTGCGACCAGTTGGGTCACGCTGGTCTTGCCGTTGGTGCCGGTCACGCCAATCAGGTTCAGGTTACGGCTCGGGTCGCCGTAAAAGCGCCCGGCAATGTCCGACAACTGCGCAGCCAGGCCCTTGACCGGAATCAGCGGTACTTCGGTAATCGGCAGGACGGTCGCGCCTTCGACTTCGTAGGCCACAGCTGCGGCACCACGCTGCAAGGCGTCGGCAATGTGTGCACGACCATCGAACTTGCCACCTGGCACGGCCAGAAACAGGTCGCCAGCCCGGACATTACAGCTGTCCAGGGTCAGTTCGCGAATCAACAGATCACGGCCAGCGTGGGCGAAAATCTTGTTCAGGCTAAGCGACATCAGCCACGCCCTCCGTTAGCTTTTACAGGGATAACCGGCGCCGCATTGGCTTGCTGGGTGGGCGGCAGGTTGTCCGGGGTAACGTTCATCAGACGCAGGGTCCCGGACATCACTTTGCTGAACACCGGCGCCGAAACCAGACCACCGAAGTAGCCGGCCTTGCTCGGTTCATCGATCACCACGACGATCGCGTAGCGCGGGTCGCTCATGGGACCAAAACCTGCGAACAGCGAGCGGTAGGAGTTTTCGGCATAGCCTTTGGTGCCCACCGATGTCTTACGTGCAGTACCGGACTTGCCAGCGACGTGATAGGCCGGCACTTGCGCACGGAATACACCGCGCGGCGCTTCGATCACCTGCTGCAACATGCCCTGCATGGTTTTCGCCACGGCTTCCGGAATCACTTGAGTAGTTTGCGCGGCCTTGTCGGTCTTGATCAGGGTCAGCGGTGCGATACGGCCGTTGTTGGCCAGCGCCGAGAAGGCGTGGACCAGCTGAATGGCGGTCACCGAAATGCCGTAGCCGTACGACAGCGTGGCCGTCTCGGCCTTGCGCCATTCGCGGTAGTTCGGCAGGTTGCCGACACGCTCGCCCGGGAAACCCAGGCCGGTGTCCTGGCCGAGGCCGACTTTCTGCGCCAGACGGAAAATCGTTTCGCCACCGATATCGAACGCGACCTTACTCATGCCGACGTTACTGGAGTTGATCAGAATGCCGGTCAGGTCAAGCACCGGGCCTTCGGTCTTGGATACGTCCTTGATGGTGTATTTACCAATCTGCAAGCTGCCCGGGTACACCTCGACGGTGTCGCTCGGTTTCCAGCGCCCGGTTTCGATCGCGGCGCTCATGGAGATCGCTTTCATGGTCGAACCCGGCTCGAACACGTCGATCATCGCGCGGTTGCGCATCATCGCCGGTTGCAGGTTGCGACGGTTGTTCGGGTTGTAGGTCGGCTGGTTGACCATGGCGAGGATCTCGCCGGTCTTGACGTCCATGATCACCAGGCTGCCAGCCTTGGCGCCGTTCTCGATGATCGCGTTGCGCAGCTCGCGGTTCGCCAGGTATTGCAGGCGCAGGTCAATCGACAACGCCAAGGGCTTGCCGGCCTTGGCGTTTTTGGTCACTTGAACGTCTTTGATCAGTCTGCCGCGCCGGTCCTTGATGACCTGGCGCTTGCCAGCGACACCGGCCAGCCATTCGTCGTACGCCAACTCCACGCCTTCACGCCCGTGATCATCGATGTCGGTAAAGCCGACCATGTGCGCGGTGACTTCGCCAGCCGGGTAGAAACGCCGGAACTCTTCGATGCCGTAAACGCCCGGTACTTTCAGATCGAGCGCGACCTGGCCCTGCTCGGGGGTCAGCCCGCGCACCAGATAGATGAATTCTTTATTCGCCTGAGCTTCGAGTCGCTCGGCCAGGACTTTAGGGTCCTGCCCCAGCACAGTCGCCAGTGCCGGCCACTTTTCCTTGGCCAGCTGCATTTCCTTGGGGTTGGCCCACAGGGTGGTGACCGGAGTACTCACGGCCAACGGCTCGCCGTTACGGTCGGTGATCAAACCACGGTGAGCCGGAATCGGGATGTGTCGAACACTGCGCGCATCGCCCTGACCAATCAGGAAGTCACGGTCGATCACCTGCAGGTCGACAATGCGCCACGCGATGGCTACTACCATGACGCCCAGCAAGCCGAGCACCACACGAAACCGCCAAGGAAAGAGTGCCCCTTCGAGTTTCATCATGGCGCCACCATCCGTACATCAGCGGCGCCGGGAATGCGCATCTTCAGTTGTTCGGTGGCCAATACTTCGATACGGCTGTGGGCGGTCCAGGTGCTCTGCTCGAGAATCAACCGGCCCCACTCTGCCTGCGCCTTGTCGCGCACACTCAACTCGTTGTACAGCGAGTTCAGCAACTGGCGGTTCCAGTGAGCGCTATAGGAAACTCCGATCGCGGAGACCAATACGGCAATAAATAGCAGCAGCATGAAAAAGCTTCCGCCTGGAAGTGGCTTGGCGAAGAGCTTGCTCACCGAAGTTTCTCCGCGACACGCATGACGGCGCTACGGGAACGAGGGTTGGCTTTGAGTTCGGCTTCGCCAGCGAACTGCGGTTTGCCATGAATCTTGATTTTCGGTACGAAGGCTTCGAAACGTACCGGCAGGTTGCGCGGCAGGTTATCGGTTTCACCCTTGACCAGTTTGCGCATGAACTGTTTGACGATGCGGTCTTCCAGCGAGTGGAAGCTGATCACCACCAGGCGACCACCCACTTCGAGGGCTTCAAGCGCGGCTTCGAGGCCGGTCTCAAGATCGCCCAACTCGTTGTTGACGTGAATTCGCAGGCCCTGGAACGCGCGGGTCGCCGGGTTCTTGCCTTTTTCCCAGGCCGGATTGGCGACTTTCAGGACTTCAGCCAGATCGCCAGTGCGCTCGAAGGGCTTGATATCGCGACGCTCGACCACGGCACGGGCCATACGACCGGAGAAACGCTCTTCGCCGTATTCCTTGAACACGCGGGCAATTTCTTCGACGGGCGCGGTGTTGACGAACTCTGCCGCACTGATCCCGCGAGACGGGTCCATGCGCATGTCCAGCGGACCGTCATTGAGAAAGCTGAAGCCACGCTCCGGGTCGTCGAGCTGTGGCGAAGACACGCCCAGGTCAAGCAGAACGCCGCTGACCTTGCCGGCCAGACCGCGTTCGGCAACTTCCGAGCCGAGCTCGGCAAAGCTGCGCTGTACAACGACAAAGCGGCCGTCTTCGGCCGCTAGCGTTTGCCCGGTGGCAATCGCCTGAGGATCTTTGTCGAACCCCAGCAACCGACCATCGGGACCGAGCTGGCTGAGAATCAGGCGGCTATGCCCGCCACGCCCGAACGTGCCATCCAGATAGCAGCCATCAGGGCGTACGGCGAGAGCCTCAACGGCTTCGTCAAGCAGTACGGTGATGTGGTTAAAGCCGCTATCAATAGTCACAGGATCAAATCACGCAGTTCATCAGGCATGGCGCCCGGTTGTTGAATAGCAGCCAGGTCAGCAGCAGAAACCGCATCCCAGGCATCCTCGTCCCACAATTGGAACTTGTTCAGTTGGCCTACCAGCATCGCGCGCTTATCCAATTTGGCGTATTCGCGCAGACGCGGCGGAACCAGAAAACGACCACTGCCATCGAGCTCGAGGTCGACGGCATTACCAATCAGCAAACGTTGCAAGCGGCGGTTCTCTTCGCGAAGCGAAGGCAGTGCGCGCAGTTTGGTTTCAATCAGCTCCCACTCATCGAGCGGGTAAACACACAAACAAGGGTCAACGGCATCAATTGTGACAATTAATTGCCCGGAACTTCGCGAAACGAGCTCGTCACGATACCGGCTCGGCATGGCGAGACGGCCTTTTGCATCGAGACTGATAGCGTTAGCTCCGCGAAACACGTCAGCGTTTCTCCAAATTTTAGCGTTTTACGCTTAAAAAACCCACTTCATGCCACTTTCCGCCACTTGCGCACACTATAGGAATGCGCCCACCACACCGTCAAGGCGCGGATTAAAGGAAAACCCTTACAGATCGGAGATTTAGCGCTGTAAAAGAAGGGGTTACGAGTATTTGGCGGATGATTTGGCTCAATAACTTGAAGCAGCACGGAAGGCTACGTTCAGAAGTTAAAGTGATTTGTTAAGAGTAAGATTTTTTCGGTATTACAAAAGCGCTTCTGCTATTGATTCAAGCAGGGAGGGTAATCGCCACTACATCAATGCCTCTGCTTGGGGTTCAGCAGATGGCCAACCAGTATTACCACGCCCTTCCGCCAAAGATTCAAGCCGAAGGAACAAAAAGGTGGAGAGTCGATCTATAAGCCGGGTTCTGTCTTGAACAGTCATTCGTCTACGATGGCCATCACTGGACATCTTTAGCAACCTACCCGGTCCCAGCGCGGGCCACGCCTTGGGACCCTATTTGGTCTTGCTCCAAGTGGGGTTTACCTAGCCACGAACTGTTGCCAGTCGTGCGGTGCGCTCTTACCGCACCTTTTCACCCTTACCGGCACCGAAGTGCTTAGGCGGTTATTTTCTGTGGCACTTTCCGTAGGCTCACGCCTCCCAGGCATTACCTGGCACTTCGCCCTATGGAGCCCGGACTTTCCTCCCCCCCCTAATTTTCATAGAGGGCAGCGACTGTCCAATCGACTCTCCGCCGCAAAGGTTAACGGCAGAGCGCCCGAAGAACAAGCGATAAAAGCCTTTGACCGCCCTGCAACCCGCGTTTTTACTCGCTTTTCTGTTTATCCAGGGCTACCTGATAGAGAACGTTCTTACGCTCACCGGTAATTTGCGCCGCCAACGCCGCTGCACGCTTGAGTGGCATTTCTTCGAGCAGCAGATCGAGAATACGCATCGCCTCACTACTCACCGCCTCCTCACTCTCCGGTGCCGACCAGCCGGCCACCAACACCACACACTCGCCGCGCTGCTGATTGCTATCGTTCTCGACGAATGCCCGCAACTCGGCCAACGGCAGCCCCTTGAGGGTTTCGAAGGTTTTGGTCAGCTCGCGAGCGAGCAGCGCCGGACGCTCCGGACCGAATACCAGCTCCATGTCCTGCAAGCACTCGAGAATCCGGTGTGGCGCTTCGTAAAAGATCAACGTACGCGGTTCTTCCTTTATGGACTCCAGGCGCGCACGTCGCCCCACCGCCTTGGCCGGCAAAAAGCCTTCGAAGATGAACCGGTCGGATGGCAACCCTGCCGCAGACAACGCCGCGATCAATGCGCACGCACCGGGAACCGGTACTACATTGATACCTGCCGCCCGCGCCTGCCGCACCAGGTGATAACCCGGATCAGAGATCAGCGGCGTTCCCGCATCGGAGATCAGCGCGACATTGTCACCAGCCAGCAAGCGCGTGATGAAGCGACTGCCCTCATCGCGCTCATTGTGCTCATGACACGCCGCCAGCGGTGTGGCGATCCCGAAATGCTGCAGCAACCGCAAGGAGTGACGAGTGTCTTCAGCCGCGATCAACGCCACTTCACGCAAGATTTTCAGCGCCCGCGCACTGATGTCATCCAGGTTGCCGATGGGCGTCGCCACCACATAAAGCGAGCCAGCAACGGAATTCAAAGCACCTGGAGCAGTCAAAGCGCACACCTCATGATCGGTAAAACCGGCATTGTAGCGCGTAGAAGTGCCTCAAATGCGCACCGCGATCATCTTGCTCCACGCCCTTTTGTTGATCGTCGTAACATTTACACGACCTAATTTGAAGGTTTCATGCCAGTAACATCGCGCCCCGGCCAGCGCTTGGGTACAATTCCACGCTAATTTGATCGAGTATCAGGAACATTACATGATCGCTTGCCTGCGGCTGTTCTCTGCCCTCTGCCTCGCTGCCCTGTTGGCGGCTTGCGCCAGCTCGCCCTCCTCCAGCCTTGGCGAACTTCCACGGACTGCGGATGCCAGTATCGAGCAATTGCTCGAACAGGCTGCCACCAGCAAAACACCGGAGAAGGCCGCCCTGTTTCGCCTGAGCGCAGCAGACCTGGCCTACCGCCAGGGAAATGCCGGCCAGTCTGCACAAATTCTTCAGCAGGTCCCGATGGACCAGCTGAAACCCGGCCAACAGGTGTACGCCAGCACCCTGGCCGCCGAACTGGCGCTGACTCGCAACCAGCCCAAGGCAGCACTGACCGCCTTGAGCCATCCGAGCCTGCAACACCTGAGCGAGATGCCGGTCGACCAGCAAGTGCGAACCGGCACCGTCCATGCCCGCGCCCTTGAAGCTGACGGCCAGACCCTGGCCGCCGCCCGCGAGCGCATCTTTATCGCGCCGCTGCTCAAGGACGACGCGGCCAGCAAAAACCACGAGGCCATCTGGGCACTCATTTCGTCCCTGCCGACCGATCAACTGCAACCCATCACCACCGACGACCTCGGCGGCTGGATGAGCCTGGCGGTGGCAGTGAAAAACGCCGCTACGCTGGAACAGCAGCAGGCCGCTATCGACAACTGGCGCGCACAACACCCTAAACACCCGGCCGCACTGGTGCTGCCACTGCCTTTGACCAAGCTCAAGGAACTGGCCAGCCAACCGGTCAGCAAGATTGGCCTGCTGCTGCCACAAGACGGTCCGCTGGCATCGGTTGCCAAAGCACTGCGCGAAGGGTTCCTGGCCGCTCACTATCAGGCCCAGCAAGCCGGACAGAAGCCGCCTGCCATCGAGTTCTATGACAGCTCGCACCTGACCTCGCTGGACGACTTCTATCGCAAGGCACAAGCCGACGGCGTGCAACTGGTCATCGGCCCGCTGGAAAAACCGCTGGTCAAACAACTCAGCACTCGCCCGCAACTGCCGATCACCACGCTGGCGCTGAACTACAGCGAAGGCGAACAAGGCCCGGCCCAACTGTTCCAGTTCGGCCTGGCTGCCGAAGACGAAGCCCGCGAAGTTTCCCGCCGGGCCCGCGCCGACGGCCTGCACCGCGCCGCTGCCCTGGTGCCGAAAGGCGAATGGGGCGATCGCGTGCTTAAAGCCTTCCGCCAGGATTGGGAAGCCAACGGTGGTACCGTCGTTGGTATCGAACGCGTTGATCAACCGGTGGCCCTGGCTCAGCAAATCGCCGACCTGTTCCAGCTGCGTCAGAGCGAAGGTCGCGCCAAGAGCCTGCAAAGCACCGTAGGCTCGCAGGTCGCTGCACAACCTTCGCGCCGTCAGGACATCGAGTTCATTTTCCTCGCCTCGACACCGCAGCAAGCCCAACAGATCAAACCAACGCTGAACTTCCAATACGCAGGCGACGTACCGGTTTACGCCACCTCCCACGTATTCAGCGCCAGCGGCGACCAGAACCAGTACAACGACATGAACGGCGTTCGCTTCTGCGAAACCCCATGGCTGCTGGACGCCAACGACCCGCTGCGCAGACAAGTGACCGCTCAATGGCCACAAGCTGCGGGCAGCCTGGGCCGCCTCTATGCAATGGGCGTCGACGCCTATCGCCTGGCGCCGCGCCTGGGCCAACTCAAGGCATTGCCAGACAGCACCATCGAAGGCCAGTCGGGCACCTTGAGCATGACCTCCACGCAACGCATTCAACGTCAGCTGCCGTGGGCACAGTTCATCAACGGCCAGGTTCAACGCCTGCCTGACACGCCACGCTGATGCCCGACAGGTCACGCCAACAAAGCGGTCGAGATGCTGAAAGCCAGGCGCTCAAGCATCTCCAGCAACAAGGTCTGCGCCTCCTGGCGCAGAACTGGTTGTGTAAACGCGGCGAGCTTGATCTGGTCATGCTTGACGGCGATACAGTAGTATTCGTCGAAGTCCGCTACAGACAAAACACCCAATGGGGTGGCGCGCTCGGCAGCATCGATGCGCGCAAGCGTCAGAAATTGATACTCGCCGCGCAGTATTTTCTGCAGCGCGAGTCGCGCTGGGCCAACTCCCCCTGCCGTTTCGACGTAGTTGCCATAGACGGCAGCGCGGCTCATTTGAACTGGCTAAGGAACGCCTTTGACAGCTGACTGCTCAAAGGCAAGGCCGATCTTCACTCAACACTTTTGCTCTTTGCTTTGCGGGCCGCACATTGCTGTGCCACCAAGCCGCGCTACTTAAGGTCACACAGATGGACATGCAATCGCGAATTCGCCAGCTTTTTCAGGCCAGTATCGATACCAAGCAACAGGCGATGGACGTACTTGCACCGCACATCGAGCAAGCCAGCCAGGTGATGGTCAACGCCCTGCTCAACGAAGGCAAAATGCTCTCGTGCGGCAACGGCGGTTCAGCCGGTGACGCACAACACTTCTCCTCCGAGCTGCTCAACCGCTTCGAGCGCGAACGCCCGAGCCTGCCGGCGATTGCACTGACGACCGACAGTTCGACAATCACCTCGATCGCCAACGACTACAGTTACAACGAAATCTTCTCCAAACAGATCCGCGCGCTCGGCCAACCCGGCGACGTGCTGCTGGCAATTTCCACCAGCGGCAACTCGGCGAACATTATTCAAGCGATCCAGGCCGCACATGATCGCGAAATGATTGTCGTAGCATTGACTGGACGCGATGGCGGCGGCATGGCATCGCTGTTATTGCCCGAAGACGTCGAAATACGCGTGCCGGCCAATGTCACTGCACGTATTCAGGAAGTCCACCTGCTGGCGATCCACTGTCTTTGCGACTTGATCGACAGCCAACTGTTCGGGAGTGAAGAATGACCCTTAATCGCCTTGGCCTTCTGGCCTTGACTCTAAGCCTGGGCATCAGCGGCTGCACCTCGGTACTCACCGCGACCCGCGACGCCCCCATTGAAGACGATCGCGGCACTCGCACCTTCGGCAGCAAGATCGACGACTCCCTGATCGAAACCAAGGTCGGCGTGAACGTGGCCAAGGCCAGCCCGGACCTGGATAAAGGCTCGCGCATCATCGTCACCAGCTTCAACGGTGTGGTACTGCTCGCCGGACAAACGCCACGCCCCGACCTCAAGGAACTGGCCGGACAAGCCGCTGCTGCAGTTCAGCGGGTAAAGACCGTGCACAACGAACTGCAAGTGATGCAGCCTTCGTCGATACTGGCCCGCAATAACGATGCCTGGCTGACCACCAAGATCAAAACCCAGATGATCGCCGACGCCAGCATCCCGGGCTCGCGCATCAAGGTTGTGACCGAGAACGGTATCGTCTACTTGCTGGGTCTGCTGACCAAACAGGAAGCCGAACAGGCCACCAACCTGGTGCAGGGCGTTTCTGGCGTACAGAAGATTGTGAAGCTGTTCGAGTACATCGACTGATCGACAACTCCTGCGTAATAAAAAAGGCGATCCGCAAGGATCGCCTTTTTTATTACTTCACAACCTTCAAGCTTGGCCGGCCGCTGGGACGCGGTGGCTCGCTGTCAGGTGGTGGAAGGTCATCATCCGGCTCGATCTCTTCCTCGTCTTCCATAGGCGATTCCAGATCGAACACCATGCCCTGACCGTTCTCCCGGGCGTAAATGCCGAGGATCGCAGCGATAGGCACGTACAGCGTATGCGGCACGCCGCCGAAGCGCCCTTCAAAGCTGACCGCATCGTTGTCCATGTGCAGATGACGCACCGCCGCAGGCGATACGTTCAGGACAATCTGTCCATCGCTGGCAAAGCCTTGCGGCACCTGCACCGACGGATACTCGGAGTTGACCAGCAGGTGCGGGGTGCAATCGTTGTCCACAATCCACTCGTAGAGCGCGCGGACCATATAAGGTCGACTGGAGTTCATAGCGGCTCCTTAAGCCTTAGCGCATATCGCGTTCGACACCAGACAGACTCGCCTGGAAAGCCTCACGCGCAAACTGGCGCTCCATGTAATCAAGCAGCGGCTTGGCAGGCCGCGGCAGTTCAATACCCAGAATCGGTAAACGCCAGAGTATTGGCAGTAGGCAACAATCCACCAGACTTTGTTCCTCACTCAAGAAAAACGGCTTGTCGGCGAACAGCGGCGAAACGCCGGTCAGGCTCTCACGCAATTCCTTGCGAGCCTGCACACGCGCCGGCTCCTTGGTCCGCGAATCCAGAATCAGATCCACCAGAACACACCAGTCACGCTGAATACGGTGAATCAGCAGACGACTGTTGGCACGCGCCACCGGATAAACCGGCAGCAACGGTGGATGCGGGTAACGCTCATCCAGATATTCCATCACCACGGTCGACTCCCACAACGCCAGGTCACGATCGACCAGGGTGGGCAAGCTGCCGTAAGGGTTCACTTCGATCAGTTTTGGCGGCTGACGGCCCGCCTCCACGCTGATGATCTCGGCGCTGACACCCTTCTCTGCCAGTACGATACGCACTCGGTGGGAATAGTGGTCGGCGGGGTCGGAGTAACAGGCCAACCGATTGGTCACGCCCATGGCGGTCCTCCTCGCTTGTAGAAATTATCGGGAGCGGAAAAACGAGCGCGCCCAGAGGGCGTCTCCCGTAACGTCTGGATGACCAGACTCGTTACACGTTCAGAGACGCCCTTGGGCGCGCGCGATTAACAGCAATTGCTTAAAGCTTTATCAATGCACGTCTTTCCAGTATTCACGCTTGAGCAAGTAAGCGAATACGAAGAAGAACGCCAGGTACAGCAACACATAGGTACCGATGCGCTGATGCTGCAGCTTCACCGGGTTGGCCGAATAGGCCAGGAAGGTCACCAGATTCTTGACCTTCTCGTCGAACTGCTCTTCGTTCAGTGCACCGGTTTTCGGCACGATGGTCAGCTGATCGCACGCTTCATGAGTCAGCTTCGTGCCGGTCAGCGGATCATACTGCTTCTTGCCGTCTTCGACGATTTGAACTTGTTTGCAGCCTATCACCTGACGACCCTGCAGGCCGACCAGAACGTTAGGCATACCGACGTTCGGGAACACCTTGTTGTTCACGCCCCAAGGACGACTCGGATCTTCATAGAACGACCGCAGGTAGCCGTAGAGCCAGTCAGTACCACGAACGCGAGCCACCAGCGTCAGGTCGGGCGGCGCAGCGCCGAACCAGGACTTGGCGTCTGCCGGCTGCATGCCGATGCTCATGTGGTCACCGATCTTGGCGCCCGTGAACACCAGGTTCTTCAGCATCAGATCATGAGGAATCCCCAGATCGTCGGCAACGCGCTCATAGCGCTGGAACTTGGCACTGTGGCAACCCATGCAGTAGTTGGCGAACGTACGTGCGCCATCTTGCATTGCCGCTTTATCGGAGACGTCGATATCGACTTTTTCGAGCTCTGGACCGCCATGCTCGGCCGCGAAGGACAAGACAGGCAACGCAGCAAGAATCAGTACAGCAAATAGCTTTTTCATCAGCCAGTCACCCTTTCCGGAACCGGTTTGGTCTTCTCGAGCCTGGTGTAGAACGGCATCAGAATGAAGTAGGCGAAGTACAGGAAGGTACAAACCTGCGACAGCAACGTACGTTCCGGGGTAGGCGCCATGACGCCCAGCCAGCCAAGAATCACGAAGGAGATGCAGAACACCCAGAGCCAGATCCTGCTCAGCCAGCCCTTGTAGCGCATGGACTTGACCGGACTACGGTCAAGCCACGGCAGGACGAACAGCAAGGCAATCGAAGCACCCATGGCCACAACACCCAGGAGCTTGTCCGGAACCGCACGCAGAATCGCGTAGAACGGCGTGAAGTACCAGACCGGGGCAATGTGTTCCGGGGTCTTGAAGGCGTTCGCCACTTCGAAGTTCGGCTTCTCGAGGAAGTAACCACCCATTTCCGGGAAGAAGAACACGATCGCGCAGAAGATGAACAGGAACACCACCACGCCGACGATATCTTTCACGGTGTAGTACGGGTGGAAGGCAATGCCGTCCAGCGGTACGCCGTTTTCGTCCTTGTGTTTCTTGATGTCCACGCCGTCCGGGTTGTTCGAGCCGACTTCGTGCAGCGCCAGAACGTGTAGCACCACCAGACCGAGAATCACGATCGGCAAGGCCACGACGTGCAGGGCGAAGAAGCGGTTCAGGGTGATACCCGAAATCAGGTAGTCACCACGGATCCACTGGGTCAGGTCGTTACCGATGACCGGGATCGCACCGAACAGCGAGATGATCACCTGGGCGCCCCAGTAGGACATCTGGCCCCACGGCAGCAGGTAGCCCATGAAGGCTTCAGCCATCAGCGCCAGGTAGATCAGCATGCCGAAGACCCACACCAGCTCACGCGGCTTCTGGTACGAACCGTAGAGCAGGCCACGGAACATATGCAGGTAAACCACGATGAAGAACGCCGAAGCGCCGGTGGAGTGCAGCAGACGCAGGATCGAGCCGTACTCGACGTCGCGCATGATGTATTCGACGGAGGCGAACGCCTCTTCCGCCGACGGGGTGTAGCTCATGGTCAGCCAGACGCCGGTTACGATCTGGTTAACCAGAACCAGCAGCGCCAGTGAGCCAAAGAAATAGAAGAAGTTGAAGTTCTTCGGGGCGTAGTACTTGCTGAGATGGTCTTCCCACATTTTAGTGGCGGGAAAGCGCGCATCAACCCAATCCATGAACTTGCTCATCACGCTTTCTCCGTATCGACGCCGATGACAATGATGTCGTTCGACTCATAGGAATGCGGGGGAACTGGCAGATTCAAAGGCGCGGGTTGCGACTTGAAGACGCGGCCAGCCAGATCGTAGTGGGAACCGTGGCAAGGGCAGAAATAACCACCTACCCATTTTGGGCCAAGATCGGCAGGCGCTACTTCTGGGCGGAAGGTCGGAGAGCAACCCAGGTGCGTGCAAATACCGATCAGCAGCAGAACTTCCGGCCTGATCGAACGCGTCTTGGGGTCTACGTAAGTTGGCTGTACCGAATTCTTGGAGTCTGGATCAGAGAGATCACCCTCGATCTTTGCAAGATTCCCCMAAATCTCCTGCGTACGGCGGACGATGAATACCGGCTGACCGCGCCATTCAGCAATCATTTGCTGACCTGGTTCGATTTTGCTGACATTCACTTTCACCGGTGCACCTGCGGCTTTCGCCTTGGCACTGGGAAACCATGACCCCACGAACGGGACCGCAGCCCCCACCGCTCCTGCAGCACCCACCACGGATGTGGCTGCTACCAAGAAGCGACGCCGGCCTGCATTCACGCCGTCATTGCTCATTCAGTCCTCTCCCATCAGCTTTGTGGCCTGTTAAATCAGGCATCTACTAAGTAAAAATCTGAACTTATAAAAATTTTGCAGAATGGTAATGAAAAGCCCCAATTCTGACAAGGTAATTACCATCCGGGGTCAGCGCTAAGCCTTGTAGTATAGGGGCTCTACGGATGTGGCAAGTTGTCACATCATAAATCTTTAAGCAAAAAAAACGCCCAGCTCCGTGAGGAGACTGGGCGCTTTTGAACGCAAAAGCGAATTAACGCTTCGAGTACTGCGGACGCTTACGCGCTTTACGCAGACCAACTTTCTTACGTTCAACTTCACGTGCATCGCGAGTAACGAAGCCCGCTTTGCGCAGAGCGCTGCGCAGAGTTTCATCGTACTGCATCAGAGCGCGAGTGATACCGTGGCGGATTGCGCCAGCTTGACCACTTACACCACCACCGATCACGGTGACGTAGATGTCGAACTTCTCGACAGTCTCAGTCAATTCCAGCGGCTGACGAACTACCATGCGGGCAGTTTCGCGACCGAAGAAATTATCCAGGGAGCGGTTGTTGATGGAGATGTTACCAGTGCCCGGACGCAGGAAAACGCGTGCGGTTGCGGTCTTGCGACGGCCAGTGCCGTAATTTTGAGTCGCCGACATAATGAACTATTCCGTTAAAACTTCAGTTCTTGGGGCTGCTGAGCAGTATGAGGGTGTGCAGCGCCCGCATAGACTTTCAGCTTACGATACATGTCGCGACCCAGCGGGTTCTTAGGCAGCATGCCTTTGACCGCGGTCTCGATCACGCGCTCAGGGGCTTTAGCGATCAGCTTTTCGAAGTTGATCGACTTGATGCCGCCCGGGAAACCGGAGTGGGAGTAGTACATTTTGTCGGTGGTTTTAGCACCGGTTACACGAATCTGCTCGGCATTGATAACGACGATGTAGTCGCCGGTGTCAACGTGAGGAGTGTACTCAGGCTTGTGCTTGCCACGCAGACGGCTCGCGATCTCGGTGGCCAGACGACCCAGGGTCTGACCAGCAGCGTCGACGACAAACCAGTCGCGCTTTACTGTTTCCGGTTTAGCAGTAAAAGTTTTCATTCTTTATAGCCTCAGGGGCCGCCCTGTAAATTAGACGGCGGATCTTACTGAATAGTGCGTACTTTGACAAGTCAAAGGCAGCCGGATACAGACGCTTTCGGGGGCTCGGGTCGGCGCGTCCGTTCAACGGCAAGATTCTTCGGCGGCGGCGCATCACTTCCACTGCAGAAAGAGGTGCGCAATTATGCAGATTGCGAAAAAAAATTCAACCTGCTTTTATGAATGTTTTCCTCCAAGGACTACCCGATGGACTATCGAAAGCTGGGCCGTACCGATCTGAACGTGAGTGCAATCTGCCTCGGGACCATGACCTGGGGTGAGCAAAACAGCGAGGCAGAGGCCTTCGCACAGATTGAACGGACCAAGAGCGCCGGGATCAATTTCATCGACACCGCCGAGATGTACCCGGTGCCACCCAAGGCTGAAACCTACGCCACCACCGAGCGCTACATCGGCAACTACTTCAAGAGCCGTGGCGATCGCGCCGACTGGATTCTGGCGAGCAAGATCGCCGGCCCCGGCAACACCATCGACTACATTCGCGGCGGCCACCTCAAACACAACCGCGAACACATCGTCCAGGCCCTGGATGCCAGCCTCAAGCGCTTGCAGACCGACTACATCGACCTCTATCAACTGCACTGGCCGGAACGCAGCACCAATTTCTTCGGTCAGCTGGGCTACACGCACAAGAGCGAAGTCAACCTGACTCCGCTGGAAGACACCCTCGAAGCACTCGACGAACAGGTCAAGGCTGGCAAGATCCGCCACATCGGCCTGTCCAACGAAACGCCGTGGGGCACCATGAAGTTCCTCGCACTGGCCGAAGCCCGTGGCTGGTCGCGTGCGGTATCGATCCAGAACCCCTACAACCTGCTCAATCGCAGCTTTGAAATCGGCCTGTCGGAAATCGCCATCCGCGAACAATGCGGATTGCTCGCCTATTCGCCGCTGGCGTTTGGTTTTCTGTCCGGCAAGTACGAAGGCGGCGCGCGCCCGGCAAAAGCTCGCCTGAGCCTTTACAGTCGCTTCAGCCGTTATTTCAACGCGCAGTCGGAAGCCGCGTGCAGCCGTTATGTGGCACTGGCCCGTGAACACGGCCTGGACCCGGCACAAATGGCCCTGGCATTCGTGACCCGGCAATCGTTCGTCACCAGCAACATCATTGGCGCGACCACGCTGGAACAGCTGGACAGCAACATTGCCAGTTTCGATCTGAAACTGTCGGATGAAGTGCTGGCGGGGATCGAGGCGATTCACAAGGATCACCCGAACCCGGCACCTTGATCGACTCATAAATCCAATCGCGAGCAGGCTCGCTCCCACAGGAACCTATGCCGATCACAAACATGTGGTCATACATAGAACCAGTGTGGGAGCGAGCCTGCTCGCGATGGCGTCCGCCCAGTCACCCCAGGTCAAAGCGAACGCGCAATGATCTCCTTCATGATTTCATTGGTCCCGGCATAAATCCGCTGCACCCGCGCATCCGCCCAGGCCCGGGCGATCGGGTATTCCCACATGAAACCGTAACCGCCATGCAGTTGCACGCACTCGTCGAGCACCTTGCATTGCAGGTCGGTGCCCCAGTATTTGGCCATCGCCGCCGTCGGCACATCGAGCTTGCCCTGCAGGTGCAGCTCCAGACAGCGGTCGACGAAGACCCGGCCAATCTGAATCTCCGTGGCCATCTCCGCCAGTTTGAAGCGGGTGTTCTGAAAGTCCGCTATCGCCTTGCCGAACGCCTTGCGCTCGCGGGTGTATTCCAGGGTCCACTGCAACGCTGCCTCGGCTGAGGCCAAACCGCCGATGGCGACCGTCAGACGCTCCTGCGGCAATTCCTGCATCAGATAGGCGAAGCCCATCCCGGCCTGGCCCAAGAGGTTTTCCCTGGGCACACGGACGTCCTGGAAGAACAGCTCCGAGGTGTCCTGCGCTTTCATCCCGACCTTCTCCAGGCGCTTGCCCTTTTCGAAGCCCGGGGTGTTCGCTTCCACCAGAAACAGACTGGTGCCCTTGGCCCCGGCCTTGGGATCGGTCTTGGCCACGACAATCACCAGGTCCGCGAGGAAGCCGTTGGTGATGAAGGTTTTCGACCCGTTGATCACGTACTCGTCGCCGTCCAGCACAGCTGTGGTTTTCACCCCTTGCAGGTCGGAGCCGGCGCCCGGCTCGGTCATGGCAATCGCGGTAACCATTTCACCCGAAACCAGTTTCGGCAGGTATTTGTGCTTCAGCACTTCGCTGCCGTAATGCAGGATGTACGGCGCCACAATATCCGAATGCAGGGAAAAGCCGATCCCGGTCAACCCCAGCCGCCCCACCTCTTCGATCACCACCGCGCTGTAGAGGAAGTCCGCATCGAACCCACCGTACGCTTCCGGCAAATGAGAACAGAGCATCCCCGCCTCCCCGGCCCTGTTCCACAGCATGCGATCGACGTAGCCCTGTTTTTCCCACTGCGCATGAAACGGCACGGCTTCTTTTTCGAGGAAGGTTCGTACGCTGTCGCGAAACAGTTCGTGATCGGAACTGAACAAGGTTCTGGGGATCATCGGGGCACCTGTGGTTATGGTTGATCGCAAATGAACCCTGAGCCTAAGCCCCCAGTAGATAACAGGACACTGGACACATCAGACAAAAAATAAGACGATCCAGCCGCTTGGTGACCACTTTCCCCTATAAGAATAAATTGAATATGTCTATCCAACTCTCTACGCCCCTGCGGCGCGTCAGCATCCTGGCAATCGATCGGGTTTTTGCATCCACCCTCATGCAAGCCAAGGATTTCTTCCATCTGGCCAGCCTGCGTTACGGCAAACAACTGGGCCACGGCCTGACCCCGGCGTTCGAAACCCGCCTGGTCAGCCCCGACGGCAAACCGGTCAACAGCTTCAGCGATGTGATCATGCCGGTGGATGGCGGCCTGGAAAACGCCGACATCATCATCCTCCCGGCGTTCTGGGACGATTTCGATACGCTCTGCAAACGTTATCCACAGGTGCTGCCGTGGCTGCGCGAGCAACACGCACGCGGCGCGGTGCTCTGCGGTGAAGCCACCGGGGTGTTCTGGCTCGCCGAGGCAGGCTTGCTCGATGGCAAGGAAGCGACCACTTACTGGCGTTTCTTCAACGCCTTCGAAGAGCGCTTCCCCAACGTTCAGCTCAATCAGGACAAGCACCTGACCGACGCCGACAACCTGTACTGCGCCGGCGGCACCACCTCGGCCTGCGACCTCTACATTTACTTGATCGAGCGCTTCTGCGGGGCCAACGTGGCCCAGGCCGTGGCCCGCGACATTCTGTATGAAGTGCAGCGCAGTTATTCGCCAGGGCGTATCGGTTTCGGCGGGCAGAAGCTGCATCAGGACGTAATCATCCTGCAGATCCAGCATTGGCTCGAAGAGCATTTTGCCGACAAGTTCCGCTTCGAAGACGTCGCCCGCGAGCACGGCATGAGCATCCGCAACTTCATGCGGCGCTTCCAGACCGCCACTGGCGACAAGCCGCTGCACTACCTGCAACGGTTGCGTATCGAAACCGCCAAGGGTCTGCTGTCCGCCAGCCGCAAAAGCATCAAGACCATCAGCTACGAAGTCGGCTACGACGACGCGAGCTTCTTCGCCCGGCTGTTCCGCCAGCACACGGAGTTGTCGCCGAACCAGTATCGGCAGCAGTTCCAGCAGGCCGCGTAAACCAAGGGCCAACGCAGCCCCCCCCCCTGTGGGAGCGAGCCTGCTCGCGATTGCGGTCTGACATCCAACATCGATGTCGACTGGCACTCAGTCATCGCGAGCAGGCTCGCTCCCACACCGGGATCTTCAGCGTATAAAAAAGGCCTGCATTGCAGGCCTTTTTTATTTCCCGAAATGTCCTACGGCTTGTGCGCCCGCGCCAGGAACTCATGGGACTGCATTTCCAGCAGACGGCTGAGGGTGCGCTGGAACTCGAAGTTCAGGCGACCGCCGGTGTAGAGGTCTTTCAACTCGACTTCAGCGGAAATGATCAGCTTGACGTTACGGTCGTAGAACTCGTCGACCATGTTGATAAAACGTCGGGCGATGTCGTCGGTGGTGACGCTCATCTGCTCTACGCCGCTGAGCAACACGGCGTGGAAGATCTTGCCGAGTTCGATGTAGTCGTTCTGGCTACGCGGGCCGTCGCACAGTTCGCGGAAGTCGAACCAGGCCACGTCGTCGCACGTACGCACGGCACGGATCTCACGGTTCTCGATGATCAGCACATCGTTTTCGATGGCCTGAGTGCATTCCGGCGTGAGTGCGCGGAAGCTTTTGCGCAGGCTCTCGTGGGACGCTTCGTCGAGTGGGGAGTGAAACAGTTCGGCTTGCTCAAGGTGACGCAGACGGTAGTCGACGCCGCTGTCGACGTTGACGATGTCGGTGTTCTGCTTGATCAGCGCGATGGCTGGCAGGAAGCGCGCACGTTGCAGACCGTCCTTGTACAGACCGTCCGGCACGATGTTCGAGGTCGCGACCAGGGTCACGCCGTTCTTGAACAGCTCTTCCATCAAGGTGCCGAGGATCATCGCGTCGGTGATGTCGGACACGAAGAATTCATCGAAACAGATCACTCGCGCTTCGTCGGAGAAACGCTTGGCGATGATGGTCAGCGGGTTTTTCTCGCCGCCGAGGGTCTTCATCTCTTCGTGCACGCGCTTCATGAAGCGGTGGAAGTGAGTGCGGACCTTTTCCTTGAACGGCAGCGCTTCAAAGAAGGTGTCGACCAGGTAAGTCTTGCCGCGACCTACGCCGCCCCAGAAGTACAGGCCCTTGACCGGCGCCTGGTCTTTCTTGCCAAACAGCTTGCCGAGCAGGCCCGGTTTGTTCTGCGAGGCCGCGACCAGATCGTCGTACAGGCGCTGCAAATGGCGCACGGCAGTTTCCTGGGCGGCGTCATGGAAGAATTCCGGGCGTTTCAGATCAGCTTGATATCGTTCTAGGGGCGTCATAATTCGTTAGCAAGGCAACAAAAACGGGCCGACACTGTAGCGACGACCCTTGAGAATGGCAATCAGCCCTTGGTCGGGCCGAACCGATGATTATTCCTGAACAGGCGTCAGCGCCACCCGCAAGGCGTCGATGGCGACATCCCGCGCAGTGCTGTCAGCGAAGGCCGGGCTGTCGGCAACGCACTCGCCTTCGAGCCAGACGCTGAAGCTCAGGTCTTCACTGCGAACGTCCAGCGCCTGGCCGGATTGCAGTTGCTTGGTCACCTGGCCTGCGGTTTTGCCGTCTGCGAAGTTGCGCGACAGCAGCAGTTGCTCGCCATCGGCCGCCAGCAAACGGAAACGGAAGCTGCCGTCGTCTTCACGGAAGCTGACGAAACGTGCGGCTTTCGCGGCTTTCTTCTTGGTGGTGGCCGCCACTTGCGTCTGCTTGACGAAAGAGCGCAGGCCGACCGCTTCACGCAGCTCGTTGAGGAACGGCGTGGCCACGGCGCGAGCCTTGGCGGCACCGTGCTGCAGAATGTCTTCGAGGTCTGCCGGGCGTTCGATCAGTTGGTAGTAACGCTCGCGGGACTCGCCCAGTTCGTTGTCGAGCAGTTGGAACAGACGATTCTTCGCCTCGCCCCAACCCAGGCCCTGCAACAGTTCGCTGCGGAACTCGTCGGCCTGCGCCGGAGTGGCGAAAGCCTGGAACAGCGTGAACAGGTGCGAGTTGTCCGGATCCTTGGCTTCGCCCGGCGCGCGGGAGTCGGTGACGATCCGCGATATCGCGTCCTTCATCTCTTTGGCGCTGGAGAACAACGGAATGGTGTTGTCGTAGCTTTTCGACATCTTCCGGCCATCGAGACCCGGCAGCGTGGCGACGCTTTCTTCGATCAGCGCCTCCGGCATGGTGAAGAATTCCTTGCCCTGGCCAAACAGGTGGTTGAAGCGCTGGCCGATGTCGCGGGCCATTTCCACGTGCTGGATCTGATCGCGGCCAACCGGAACCTTGTGCGCGTTGAACATCAGAATGTCCGCCGCCATCAGCACCGGGTAGCTGTACAAGCCCATGGTGATACCGGCGTCCGGGTCTTCGCCGGTTTCGACGTTCTTGTCCACCGACGCCTTGTAGGCGTGCGCGCGGTTGAGTAGGCCCTTGGCGGCGACGCAGGTCAGCAGCCAGGTCAGCTCAGGGATTTCCGGGATGTCGGACTGGCGATAAAACGTTACCCGATCCACATCCAGCCCACCGGCCAGCCAGGTCGCGGCGATTTCCAGACGCGAGCGCTGGATGCGCAGCGGGTCATCGCACTTGATCAGGGCGTGGTAGTCGGCCAGGAAGTAGAACGAATCGGCATTGCTGTCGCGGCTGGCGAGGATCGCCGGACGGATCGCGCCGGCGTAGTTGCCCAGGTGCGGGGTGCCGGTGGTGGTGATGCCGGTGAGGATACGCGTACGAGTAGTCATGGGTAATCGCTTATCAGACTGCAATCAATTCGAAAGGCGCGGCAGGATCAGATCCTTGAGATCGGTCAGCTTGCCGTGAAAAAAGTGTCCGCATTCTGCCACTTTCAGCAGCTCATGGGGGCGATCGAGGGCGTCAGACCAATCGTAAACCCGTTGCGGATCGATGACTTCGTCGGATTCTGGCTGGATCAACGTCAGTTCACCGTGCTGCGGCAGCTGATCCTGATCACCCAGACGCATCACCGCCGGCGCAACCATGAACAGGTGCTTGAGCTGTTCGCCCTTGGCTTCCAGGCGTCCGCCGAGGCTGGCCGCGACGAAACCACCGAACGAGAAACCGAACAGGGTCATTGGCAGATCAGGGTGTTTGGCGCGAAACCATTCAGCCACGGCTTGAGCGTCATCGACTTCGCCGGTGCCCATGTCATGCGTGCCGGCACTCGCGCCGACGCCACGGTAATTAAATCTTAATGTGATCAAACCGGCGTCACGGGCTGTGCGCTGCAAGGTCGAAACGACTTTATTGAGCATGGTGCCGCCCTGCACCGGATTGGGGTGACAGATCAGCGCCAGGCCACGTGGCTCGGGGGAGTCCAGGTACAAGGCTTCCAGTTGGCCCACCGGGCCATCAATCAATACAGGGGTTTCACGCATAAGCAAGGAAGGAACTCCGTGACCTCTCGAAGGGTCGACTCGTCTAGCTAAAAGTCTGTGCCTGGCATGATTGCGATCTCGTCGCGGTATACAGCGCAGGTCCGAGCCGTTAACGTAAAGCAAAGCCGTTTATAGAGGAAGGACTCGTGGAACACTCGCTCTTAGTTTGGTTGTTGCCGACTCTTGCCCTGGTTGCCGGTGTCGCCATTGGATTCCTGGTTGCCCGCCTTCTGCCGAATGCCGCGCCTAGCAGCACGCAACGTCAGCTGGATGACATTCAGGAACGTTTTGACAACTATCAGAATGAAGTGGTCACCCACTTCAACAGCACCGCAACGCTGGTCAAGAAGCTCACTCAGAGCTATCAGGAAGTGCAAGACCACCTCGCCGAGGGTGCCAACCGCCTGGCCCTGGACGAACAGACTCGCCAACGCCTGCTGGCCGCCCTGCACTCCGATGCCGCCGTGCAAGCGCCACGGGAACGCCTGACGCCGCCACGCAATCAGGAGCCGCCACGCGATTACGCGCCGAAAATGCCAAACTCCCCAGGCATGCTCGACGAGCATTACGGCTTGAAGAAATAACCCGGTTTCACGCGACATGAAAAAGCCCTCGGACAGGTGATGTCCGAGGGCTTTTTTGTTGCTGGGAGTTTGAGCGCCTGTGCGGGCCTCATCGCGAGCAGGCTCGCTCCCACATTTGATCTTCAGTGGACAAAAAATCTGTGCCCTACGCGGTCCAGTGTGGGAGCGAGCCTGCTCGCGATGAGGCCCTAACAGACAAAAAAAAGCCCACCCGATCTGCTGAGAATCGGGCGGGCTTTTTACACCTGGGGTTCAGTCAGGTTTTTTGTTACTGGTACTGCTGACCTTGCTGCTGGGCAGGTTGGCCATACTGCTGACCCGGAATCGCCTTGAGGTTAACCTCTACACGACGGTTCTGCGCCCGACCATTCACATCGCCATTGCTGGCAATCGGGTTATCCGGACCGGCACCACGAGCCGACAGGTTAGCACCGCTGACACCTTGCGACGTCAGGTAGGTTGCCACGCTTTGAGCACGACGCTGGGACAGGTCCATGTTGTGCTGACGGCTGCCGGTGCTGTCAGTGTAGCCGACGATTTCAATCTGGTTCTGATTGAACTCTTTAAGCGAACCGGCCAGGTTGTTCAGTGGCTGGTAGAAGCTTGGAGCAATGTTCGCCGAGTCGGTACCGAAGGTGATGTTGCCCGGCATGATCAGCTTGATCTGATCGCCCTGACGCTGCACTTCAACCCCGGTGTTGGCCATGCTGGCGCGCAGTTTCTTTTCCTGCTGGTCAGCGTAGTAACCGTAACCGGCGGCGGAAGCACCGACAACGGCGGCGCCAATCAGCGCACCCTTGCCACGGTTGTTGTGGTCGATGGCAGCACCGGCCAAAGCACCGGCCAGCGCACCCAGGCCACCGTATTTGGCGGTTTTGCTCATGCCCGTGGAGCCGCTGTCGGCCTGACCCTGGTTGTCATACGGGTTCTGGTTCGCACAGCCAGCCAGCATGGCCACGGCAGTAGCGACAATAATCAAACGACTCGAGGTGAACATGGGGAGCTCCTACTTTTACATTCTGTGGTGCAACGGACGTTGGCAATAGACCCGTGCCGGCGTTGGAACACGACCTAAGGCAAAAATTCCATCAGGTCGTTCCGCAGCCCGGAAAATCAGGCCCGCACAAAAGGATTTTCACGCATTTCATCACCCAGACGAGTATCGGGACCGTGTCCGGTTATGACTGTCGCCTCTTCATCAAGGGTGTACAAACGCTGCTTGATCGAACGCACAATGGTCGCCTGGTCACCGCCCCACAAGTCCGTACGCCCTACCCCGCGACGAAACAGCGTGTCGCCGGCAATCAGCAGCTTAGCCTCGGAAAACCAAAAGCTCATGGAACCCGGCGTATGCCCCGGCGTGTGCAACGCCACGCCACAACCGCAAGCCAGCTCTTCATCATCGGCCAACCAACGATCCGGCGACGGCACCGGCGTGTACGGCACACGGAACATCTGGCACTGCATCTCCAGATTGTCCCAAAGGAACTGATCCTCTTTATGCAGGTGCAACGTCGCGCCGGTTTTCTCCTTCAACTGGCCCGACGCCAGAAAGTGATCCAGGTGCGCGTGCGTATGAATGATGCTCACCACCTTCAACCCCAACGCATCCAGCCGCGCCAGAATCAACTCATGATTGCCACCCGGATCAACAACGACGGCCTTCTTGGTGATCGGATCACCGATGATCGTGCAATTGCACTGCAACGGCCCAACGGGAAAGGTTTCGCGAATCAGAGCGGGTTTGGCAGCGTCCATGGGCGTTCCTGAAAAAATGGATCGCCTATTCTGGCACACCCCACCCATCCCGCCGATTGCTGTCCTGTTACAAAACGGACAATCCAAATGGGGGATGCCGTTCGATACCGATGACAAGGGATTTCAGGATCGACACTTTCCCCCGTAGCAGCTGCCGAGCCCGCGAGGCTGCGTTCGAGGACGAAGTCCTCGCAAATCCTGCATACACGGAATGCCTGAAAGAACGCGCCGCTTGATTTCACTGAACACTCAACCCGTGGCGAGGGAGCTTGCTCCCGCTGGGCTGCGGAGCAGCCCCAAAACCTGCAATCGAGTTGCACCAGACACACCACGCTTGCTGGATTTGCGACCGCTACGCGCTCGAGCGGGAGCAAGCTCCCTCGCCACAGAAGCACTCTGTCTTCAGAACCCAGTGCTACCGCTCTTCCGGCTGATCAAAATTATCCAACGCCCGATTCACCAACAACTCCCCCAACGAAATCATCTGCTGAATCGCCAACGCCACATGCCGACGCGTGCCCTCCAGCTCAAACGCCAAATCACTGGCCAGCACATTCAACGACGCCAACGTTTCCGAGGCATGCGCCAACAGCGTCTCGTTATCCAGATCAGGAATCACCGTAAAAATATTGGAAGGACGCTTATCGGACAGCGGCGCCTCAACAAACGGCGGCTTGAGGTAATGATCCAGCGCCCGCTCGGCAGCGTCGTGGAGTTTTTTGGAATCGGTGGAGGCGTAAGGGGAAGTGCTTGGGGTTTCTGGTGGATTTGGAGTGACCTTGTGCATGGTGAATCTCCTATACCTGAGTTGGAACCACCGTGACTCGTCGCTAAACAAGTAAAGGTGGCGACCGTACGCAGGTTAGCGAACCGGGGGTATAGGAGCCCGGCAGACCCGAAGGTCTCCCACGCACAGCCGCCAAGACGCGATATTGCGGGCATAAAAAAACACCTGCAACAAAGTTTTGGGGTGCTGTAGCACCTATACCTGTTCGGGTCGCTAAACCCGGCCGCTGAATTGGCAGCGACACCCGGAGGTTATCCACAGACCTTCCCACCCGGCAACCTTGAAAAGCTGTCGGAAGATTCTTCTAGAATCGAGTTTTTTGTAGTCGTTTCCTAGGACTGAACTGGTCAATGGATGTCCCCATAAAACCTCAAATTCAGCCGGTCGCGAAAGACAGAAACCAGCCAAAATCTGCCGGAATTGAGTGCACATCCATTGTGTAAGCTAGCATGTTGAGGAGAAGGTATTGATGCACCCGTTTCGCGGGACCAATTGACCTTATCAACACAGGGAAAGGTAATGGCCGAGGAAAAGAAAAAAGGTTACCCAAAGATTCCGCGTGGCAACTGGTTTCTGCTACGCGAGAAGTTCAAACAGCGAACCCCAGAGAAGGTTTCACCCAGCTATATTGCCAGCGCTCTCGGCATGAGTGAGTCGTCTGCTAGCGCAAATATCATACCTCCGCTTCGGACATTCGGACTGATTGATGATAACGGTAAGCCAACCGATGTCGCTTATGATTGGCGGGACGATAAAAAGTACTCTGAGGTATGCAGAACAATATTTGAGAGCATCTACCCACAAGAGCTTAGAGATTTATTTCACGATAACAACGCCAACGTTAGAGACATCGAGAACTGGTTCGCGAGATCCACGAAAGTCGGCCAAGCCGCCGCTAGAGCTTACACCAGCACATACATGTTATTGCTGGAGGCCGATCTTACGAAGACGAAAGAGCAGAATGGAGCCACCCCCAAAGTCGGACCTTCTGAAAAAACTCAAAAAACACCAAGAAAATCAGTGCAACCATCTGCTAAGCCATCTAAGACTGCAAGCTTTACTACACACACTCCCGAACCCAAACCACCATCAGATGAATACATTATTAACGAAGAGCCTGGAGGTAAAAGTGGGTTCCGTCCAAAGCTGCACGTAGACATCCAAATCCATATTTCACCAGATAGCAGCCCGGAGCAAATAGATAAGATTTTTGAGAGCATGGCCAAGCATCTGCCATTCAAGGGCTGATTTTAATGGACATAAAGAGCGCAATATTTGAAATACGACAACTACGAGATAGCATTCGTGCCAAAAACCCTCCACCTGAAGAGGGAGCTTCGAGTCCTGAGGAGTCCATCATTTACTTCTCGCTTGTTCGAAATACTCGAGGCTATCTAGAAAGACTTGTCCACCAGATCAATGGAGCTTATTCGAGTGGATGGTACGATGCATCAGCAGTAATGATTCGCCGTTTGGTGGAGACGTTAATAATCGAAGTATTCGAAAAACATGGAATCGCTTCAAAAATCCAGAACACTAACGGTGACTTCTTTTACCTGAAAGAACTAATAAATGCACTGACCACCGAAAAAACATGGAATTTAAGTAAAAACTCAAAAAACGCCCTCCCCAAACTAAAAGATGTAGGTGACATGTCAGCACACAGCCGCCGCTTCATCGCCCAGCGCCAAGACATCGAAAGGCTTATTGGAGACTTACGAGTCATAGTCCAAGAGTTAGTCACTCTCGCCGACTTGAAATAACTCGAAAAACCTAATAGCTGTGTTTATGCACCAGTCCACCTCACAAACAAACACGCCAAACTTCCATTCCTCTTATAAAGTCAAACCCACCCTCTTTTCAACCACATCAGCAGACAGATAAATCCCTTAAGCGCAGCTGCTGACCTCACTCGCCGCACATCAACCCCAAACTGCTTACCCATTCATCCGTCGCATTGTACCTTGCGTAATAAACTCGCCTTTCTATTTCTCTTAAACTTGTGAAGAACGGCATGAAGTAGTCATCATTGTAATAGCCCTGATCACCCTGCATGTTTCCACCCCACCATGATGGGTTGTACCCCTCAAAGGCTATCCAGGGTGGAGGTACGGCGAATTTCTCACGATGAATAGCATTCAAGAGGTCAGTACTATTCGTCACCAGCCGTACAGTGACAGAGTTGAATTCTCTAGTGGATACAAAAAAAATCAAGTGCTCACTCTTTTGAGCAATCTCATACCGCTTCACGGGTAGATCGTTGAATATTTTCTTGTTTACACATTTGAAGCTTGATTCCACGATCGCCAAAAACGTATGAATGTCGCTTCCATCGATCAGGAGCGAAGCGTAATAAGCTTGAATACCTGCATCATCCAAAGACACCGCCCTCAGCTGGCCAGACTGAGTGTGGGTCGTGTGCAGCAAAGGCTCAGTAAAAACTGATTTGAGCTCTGATATGGAATACCCGACAACTTGTTCCTTGGGGTCTTGCCTTACAAAGGTCTTGATACGACTAAAGAAACTCATAACCCTCCTCACTCCTTGAGATATTCAGTTAGCCAAGTCGCCCCGCGATAACCGGCTGCTGCACCCACAACAACATCTCTCCCCATCAAAACGCCAACTGCAACGTCTCCTTCCCCTCCAACCCCAACAAAAACTGCTTCGCCCCCAACCCACCCGCAAACCCGGTCAAGCTCCCCGAAGCTCCAATCACCCGATGGCACGGTGCAACAATCGAAATCGGATTCTTCCCATTCGCCGCCCCCACCGCCCGAACCGCTTTCGGGTTACCAATCTGCACCGCAATCTGGCTATAACTGCGCGTCTCCCCAAACGGTATCGTCAGCAACGCCTGCCAAACCTTTTGCTGAAACTCCGTCCCGGCAAAATCAAGTTCCAGCTCAAAGCAATCACGCTCACCCGCAAAGTACTCATTGAGTTGGCGCTCAGCCTCCAGCAACACCGGGCTGTGGATATCTTCGTGCAAGGGGCCGAGACGTACCCGGTTGAGCTTTTCGTTTTCCCACAGGATCGCGCAGAGCTTGCTGCCTTTGGCGACCAGGGTGAGGGTGCCGACGGGGGATTTCATCAGTTTGAACACGTACGACATGGTTGACTCCTTGATCCGACAGTAGCTTCAGACGTCGCTGGACGTTGAAGGCGATCGTTCATCTGTGTCAGAGGACGTATTCAGAGTAATTGCGGATTCAAACGCAAGAACTACGTTTCTTGCGATTGAAATTCGCGGGCTGATGCCACCGGCGTTTGGCGCTATTGATCCTCAGCGTCCTCGGTCTCTTCAACAAAATAGCAATCACGGCGTTTGCCGCTGGGGTCGATGATGAAGACGCCCTGCCCTCTGCCGCACTCAAACGAGTGGGGGGTTGAATAGGCTCTTCTCTTGTCGATCCAGGCATTCAGCTGGGAGATGTAGATGGCCATGCCAATGGCGATGCCCAGCACCAGCAGCAAGCAAAAAATAAACTGTGCGGTGTAGTGGTCGCTTTCCTTTTCCGAGCCTGCGGGTTGCATGTCGAGGTCCTGTTGTTGAAACACGCCGTCACGATAAGGAGCAGCGGGTTAACGTCAGGTGAACATCGTCGCGACGCAAGGTAACTCCGCTATCCTCTGCCCCACTAGTGAAAAACCGTAGGTCTGTGCGTGCATATTCATCTGTTGTTGGTCGAAGACAACATCGACCTGGCGAACACTGTCATCGAGTACCTGGAAATCACCGGGATCGTCTGCGACCACGCCAATGATGGGCAAATGGGTTTGAACCTGGCGCTTGCTCAGCACTATGACGTGATCTTGCTGGACATCATGCTGCCGCGCCTGGACGGCCAGCAGGTGTGCAAAAAGCTGCGCGAACAGGGCAATCAGACGCCGATCCTGATGCTTACCTCGCTGGATGCCCTGGCCGACAAACTCGCCAGTTTCTCGGTCGGGGCCGACGATTATCTGGTCAAGCCGTTCGAGCTGCCGGAACTGGTTGCACGGATTCGTGCCCTGAGCTTGCGCCGCAGTGGCCAGGCCAGCCGCTTGCAAGTCGCTGACCTGATCATGGACCTTTCAACCCGCAAGGTCAGTCGCAATGGTCAGGAATTGCACCTGTCACCGACCGGCTGGACGTTGCTCGAATGTTTGATGCGCGCCAGCCCCGCCGCCGTTAATCGCGAGCGTCTCGAAGCGGCAATCTGGGGTGACGAATTGCCGGACAGCAACACGCTCAAGGTGCACATGCACCGTCTGCGCAAGGCGGTCGACAAAGACTTCGACGTGGCGCTGATCCACACCTTGCCCGGTGTCGGCGTTCAATTGGGGGCGACATGCGCAAAGGCCTGAGCCTGAAGTGGGTGATCAGCGGCAGCCTGCTGTTGATCATTGCCGTGGTACTGATCATCTATAACCAGTTGCTGCCGGTGTACACCATGCGCGGGTTTCTGTTTACCGCCAGCGCGATGATGGAAGAGGAAGCGCAATACTTCGCCCGGCATTACCGGCAAGACCCGACGACCCCGCCGCCCGATAACTACTTCGTCAAGAGTGCTATCGGCAAGGAAGCCTTGCCGAAAAACATCCGGGACCTGCTCGACACCACGCCGACATTGGTCTTCGGCGCCGTGCAGTTCTTCGGCGACATGGAATCCGACGACGAGGATGACGGCACGGCCATCCTGATCCACCCGTTGTACGACGGTAAAACGCTGTATATGTACGACACCGACCACGACCATGAAGCAGGTGGCGTGGTTGAGACGCCGTTGTCCGATGCCTACCTGGAACACGAGTTGGCGATGATCAGCATGATCGGTCTGGCGGTGTTTATTCCCGCGCTGATCATCATCGCCCTGCTGGTGTGGTGGGTGGTCCGGCCGCTGGGTCGGCTGACGCAATGGTCGACCCGCCTGGAAAGCCTCGGTGGGGCGCCGTATGGCCGGCCGCATTTCATCTTTCGCGAGTTCAATGTGCTGGCCGATTCACTGGCCCACAGCGTGCAACAGGTTAAAGCCGCGAGCCTGCGTGAAGAGCGTCTGCTGCGCTACACCAGTCATGAACTGCGTACGCCGCTGGCGGTGCTCAAGGCCAACGTGGAATTGCTCGCGGTGCAGTCCGGCGGCGAACTGCCGCCGCCTTTGCAGCGGATCGAGCGCTCGGTGCTGAACATGCAGCGGATTGCCGAGACGTTGTTGTGGATGAGCCGCGAGAGCCCGGAAGCGCTGCCGGAAGAACCACTCGACATGCGCCAGTTGCTCAATGAACTGATCCAGGAACACCGCTACCTGATCGGCAAACGCGATATCGAATTGATCCTGCGCATCAGCGACGAGCCTTGCCGGCTGCCCCTGACCGCGTGCCGCATCGTTGTCGGTAACTTCCTGCGCAACGCCCTGCAATACGCTGACGATGGCAGCGTCGAGATTACCTTCGAACAGCTGCAACTGCGCATAGTCAACCGGATACGCGACACCCCGCAGCATCAGGAGTCTACCGATTTCGGTTACGGCCTCGGGCTCGAACTGATGCACCAGCTCTGCGCAAAACTGGGCTGGCACATCGAGGTCGCGCCGGAAAAGAACCGCTTCACGGTCACCCTGAATTTCTCGGTTCAGGCGCCGCAACAACTCAATCCGTAGCAGCTCAATCTGTAGCAGCTGCCGAGCCCGCGAGGCTGCGTTCGACCGCGAAGCGGTCGTAAAATCAGGCAACGCGTTCTCTCAGGTAAACCGCGTATGCAGGATTTGCGAGGACTTTGTCCTCGAACGCAGCCTCGCGGGCTCGGCAGCTGCTACGGGTCGTGTGTTTCACCAAATCTCATATCCGCCATCTGGCCCGCCTTACGCGCACCTGGCGGGCAGCCGATTAATGCGCCTCCTCCAACTCGTCATGCAGCAAGCCGAAGATCTCCCGCTTCATCTCGATGAACGAGCGCTCCATGACCATGTCCAGCGTGCGTGGTCGCTCGATCGGCACGTCGAGAATCTGTTTGATCCGCCCGGGTCTCGCGCCCATCACATAAACCCGGTCGCCGAGCAGGATCGCTTCGTCGATGTCGTGGGTGACGAACAGCACGGTCTTCTTGCTGTTGCCCCAGACCCGCAACAGCAGTTGTTGCATTTGCAGGCGGGTCTGGCTGTCGAGGGCGCCGAAGGGCTCGTCCATCAGCAGGATTTGCGGGTCGTTGGCCAGGGCGCGGGCGATGGCCACGCGCTGCATCATGCCGCCGGAGAGCTGTTTGGCGTAGTTGTCGGCGAAGCCGGTCAGGCCGACTTCGTTGACGTAGTAGTCGACGATTTCCTTGCGCTGGGCCGCCGGCATGCCGCGACGTTTGAGGCCGAACTCGACGTTTTGCCGCACGGTCAGCCAGGGAAACAACGTGTAGCTCTGGAAGACCATCCCGCGATCCGCGCCGGGGCCTTCGACGTGCTGACCACCGACGTAGATCTCGCCTTCGGTGGGCTCGGCCAGGCCCGCCGTCAGGTACAGCAGGCTGGATTTACCGCAGCCCGAGGGCCCGACCAGCACCGCGAATTGCTGGTCCGGTACTTCGAACGAAACCTTTTCCAGCGCGGTGAAGATCCCGCCGTCAGGCTTCTGGTAACGCAGGCTGACCTTGTCCACTTGCAGCCGTGGCGCGGCGTGCACCGGCGCTGCAGTGGGGGTGGTGAAGCGATGATTGGCGGCAGTTACTGAGCCCATGCGGCGATCCTCAGTCGAAGGAAACGGAACAGTTGATCGGTAACCAGGCCCAGCAGGCCGATGATCGCGATCGCCAGAAAGATCACATCCACCTGAAAGCCGCGCATGGCTTTGAGGCTCAGGTAGCCGAGGCCACTGGAAGCGGCCACCAGTTCGGCGACCACCAGGTACGTCCAGGCCCAGCCCATGGTGACGCGCAAGGTGTCGAGCACACCCGGCAACGAGGCCGGGGCGATCACATGCAGCACCGCGTCGCGGCGGTTGGAACCGAGGGTGTACGAGGCGTTGATCAGGTCCTTGGAAATGCCTTTGGAGACATCGGCAATCATCACCAGTTGCTGGAAGAACACCCCGAAGATGATCACCGAGACCCGCTGCTCCAGGCCGATGCCGATCCACAGGATGAACAGCGGCACAAAGGAGGTCACCGGCAGGTAGCGGATGAAGTTGACCATCGGTTCGAGGAACGCCTGGACGATGCGGAAGCTGCCCATCAGCAACCCCAACGGCACCGCCACCAGCGACGAGACGATGAAGCCGACCATCACCACTTCCAGGCTCGCCCAAACGTGGACCCCGAGTGTGCCGTCGCGCGCCAGGCGCACAGCGGCATCGAGTACCGCGCCGGGTGTCGGCAGGAACATGCCCGGCACCACGCCGCCGTACGACAACCCGGCCCAGAGGCCGACCAGCAGCACCCAGGCCAGGCCGCTGGCGCTCCAGATCACCTTGACCGGCAAGCCGGTCTTGGGCGTGATGCAGCGGCTCAACCATGAATTTCGCTTGAACATGGCCACCTCCTACAGCGGGCTGACGAAGCGGTTGTCGACCAGTTCGTCGTGGCTGACGTTATAGGGCTTGCCTTGCAGTTCGCTGGCGGTTTCATTGGCGATTTTGATCAGCGCTGCGCTGTCACCCGGCTTGCCCGGCGAGCCGAGGAGTTTTTCGCTCATGGCCTGATCGTAGAAGCGCACGCCTTTGGCAGCCGCGGCCAGCTCCTTCGGATCGGCGAGGTAACCGCCGACACCTTTGGCCATGATTGCGTAAGCCTCGTCCGGATGGTCCTGGGTGTATTTCACCGCTTTGTACAAACCGGCGACCAGGGCTTTGACGTCTTCCGGTTGTTTCTCGATGACGTTGCAGTTGAGCGCGACCACGTCGACGATCACGCCGGGAGTGGTGCTGCTGTCGATCAGCACTTTGCCTTGCTTCTTGTCACGGACCATCGACAGATGGGGTTCCCAGGTCACGGCGGCCGGCACGCGACCGGCGATGAACGCGGTAGCGGCATCGTCGGCAGTCATGTTCTGCACGGTGATGTCGCTCATTTTCATGCCGTTCTTTTTCAGCAGGTACGAGAGCCAGAACTGCGAGGTCGACCCTTCGTTCACCGCCACGGCCTTGCCTTTGAGCTCTTGCAGGCTCATGACGTCCTTGCCCACCAACACACCGTCGCCACCATGGCTGTCATCCAGAGCCGCTACCGCTTTGAAGCAGAATTGCGGGCGATACTTGAGCACTTCATCGATGGTCGAGGCCGAACCGGACAACTGGCCCGAGGCCTGGGCGGCCATGTACATCGAGGCTTCTTCCACCACCGGCAGTTCGACGCTCAGGCCTTTCTCCTTGAAGTAGCCCAGGTCCTGGGCGAGGTAGAGGGTGCCGTAACCGACCCACGTGGTGTGGCCGATGGACAGGGTGCCGGCCTGGGCGCTGGTGGCGACCCCGGCAGCGATGGCGGTGATCGCGAGTGGCTGAGCGAAACGGGTTAGCAAGGACTTGATCATGGAGCACTCCCACAGCTGTTGATTTAGTTTTGTCTTGGGCAGTACGGCCAGTGGCCTCGAACAGGTACAGCAAGCGGTCTCTGAATGGACCTTGAGGTGGTCAGCGTTCGGCTGACTGGCGAGGTTGATGTTGGCCCAAGGAAGGCCATAGGAAAACGAGGAAATATGTCGCTGCGAATGAAGAAAAACCTCGGTAGCGCGCACTGCAAAAGGGCGCCGTGGGCGGGGGTGCGCGGGGTGGGTGCAAGCGGTGAGGAATGTGTTGAATGGGCGAAAGCAATCGCGAGCAGGCTCGCTCCCACAGGGGTTTCGTGTCGAACTCATTAATCGGGTTCAACACAATTCCAATGTGGGAGCGAGCCTGCTCGCGATAAGGTCCGCAGGACCTTCCAGCAATCTCAGAGCCGGCCGTATTCCTGCGCCGTACGATCCACCGCCCGCAAGGTTTTGCCGACCAGTTCATCCACTTCTTCACGCGTGGCAATCAGCGCCGGGGCCATGATCATTCGTCCCATTGTGGAGCGAATGATCACCCCTTCTTCGAAGCCAATCGTGCGGCAGCGCCAGGCGATGTCGTTCTCGTTGGCGAAGCGTTTGCGGCTGGTTTTGTCCTCGGCCAACTGCAAGGCCGCGACCATGCCCACGCCCTGGATATCACCAACCAACGGGTGATTGCCGAACACTTCGCGCAGGCACTTTTGCAGGTACGGGCCGATGTCGTCCTTGACCCGCGTGACCACACCTTCATCGCGCAAGGCCTTGAGGTTGGCAATCGCCACTGCGGCCGCGACCGGGTGCCCGGAATAGGTCAGGCCATGGGCGAATACCCCGCCCTGCTCCACCAACACCTGGGCCATTTTTTTCGACAGAACCAGCCCTCCCATGGGGATGTAACCCGAGGTCAGGCCCTTGGCGATGGACAAGGTGTCGGGCTCGAAACCGAAGTGCTCGTGGGCGAACCATTCACCGGTGCGACCGAAGCCGCCGATCACTTCATCGGCGCACAGCAGCACGTCGTATTTGCGGCAGATCCGCTGAATCTCCGGCCAGTAACTCTCTGGCGGAAAGATCATCCCGCCAGCGCCCTGGAACGGTTCGGCGATGAACCCGGCAACCTTGTCGGCACCCAGTTCAAGAATCTTCTCTTCGAGTTGCCGCGCCGCCCGCAGACCAAATTCGGCCGGCGTGAGGTTGCCTTCGTGGGCGAAAAAGTACGGTTCGTCGATGTGCGCGATGTCCGGAATCATCCCGCCCATTTCATGCATGAACTTCATCCCGCCCAGCGCCGTCGCGGCCAACGTCGAGCCGTGGTAACCGTTCCAGCGGCCGATCATGACTTTCTTCTCGGGCTTGCCGAGGATTGTCCAGTAGCGCCGTACCGTGCGGATCAGCACCTCGTTGGCCTCGGAGCCGGAGTTGGTGTAGATCGCGTGACTGTAGTGCCCCGGCAGCAGGCTGAACAGCAGCTCGGAGAGTTCGATCACCTGCGGGTGGGTGGTGTGGAAAAACATGTTGTAGTACGGCAACTGCTCCAGTTGCTGGCTCGCCGCAGCGGCCAGGTCCTTGCGCCCGTAACCGAGGTTGGTGCACCACAATCCGGACATGCCATCCAGATAACGCCGACCGTCGTTGTCCCACAGATGCAGGCGGTCGCCACGGACCATCACCCGTGGCCCTTCGTCGTTGAGGGCTTTCTGATCGACGAACGCGTGGATGTGATGCGCAGCATCGGCGGCCTGGTAGTCGCGGGTTTCACGTGGGGTGGTCATCGCCAGTTCTCCGTTTTTATTGTCAGCGCAGTTGAAACCAGGTGGTCTTCAACTGGGTGTATTTATCGAATGAGTGCAGCGACAGGTCACGGCCAAAACCGGACTGCTTGCCGCCGCCAAAAGGCACCGTTACGTCGAGCGCATCGACGCTGTTGACCGACACCGTCCCGACGCGCAATTGCCGCGCCACGCGGTGAGCACGATTGAGGTCGTCGGTCCACAACGATGCGGCTAAACCATAGACGCTGTCGTTGGCCAATTGCAGTGCGCTGGCTTCGTCATCGAATGCCGTGACCGCCAACACCGGGCCGAACACTTCATCGCGAAACAGCGGCATGTCCGCCGTCACGCCGGTAAAAATCGTCGGCTGAATGAAGTTGTCCGAACCGTTGAAAATCGACTGCTGACCGCCGCACACACGCTTCGCACCCTGGCGTTCAGCCTGCTGGATGAATTTCATGATTCGCGCCGTTTGCCGGCTGTCGACTATTGCCCCGGCCGTGCTAGACGGGTCCAGCGGATCGCCCGGCTGCCAGCGCTCGACCTGGACCTTGAGACGCTCGACAAACTCGTCATGGATCGAGCGTTCCACCAGCAGCCGCGAGTTGGCCGAGCAGACTTCGCCCTGATTGAAGAAGATCCCGAACGCGGCTTTCTGCGCCGCCAGGTCGAGGTCCTGACAATCGGCGAACACCAGATTGGCACTCTTGCCGCCGCACTCCAGCCACACCTGTTTGAGGTTCGACTGCGCCGAGTACTGCATGAAATATTTGCCGACTTCAGTCGATCCGGTGAACACCAGGCAATCGATGTCCGGGTGCAAACCCAAGGCCTTGCCGGCCTGTTCACCGAGGCCCGGCAGCACGTTGAGCACGCCTGCCGGCACACCCGCTTCCAGCGCCAGTTCGCCCAGACGCAAGGCGGAGAATGGCGATTGCTCGGCCGGCTTGAGGATCACCGAATTGCCGGCGGCCAGCGCTGGTGCAAGTTTCCAGGCGGCCATGTCCAGCGGAAAATTCCACGGCACCACCGCGGCCACCACGTCAAGGGCTTCGCGGGTGATGGTCGCCAGCACGTTCTGCGCACTGGGCGCAATCTGGTCGTAGAGTTTGTCGAGGCTTTCGGCGTACCAGCGAAACACCCCGGCGGCGCCTGGCACGTCAATGGTGTAGGCGTCCATCACCGGTTTGCCCATGTTCAGCGAATCGAGCAGCGCCAGTTCTTCACGATTGGCCATGATCAGCTCGGCCAACCGCAGCAGCACCTGTTTACGCTCACCGGGCGAACGCGCCGACCACACGCCCGACTCAAACGCCTGTCGCGCGCTGATCACCGCTGCGTCGACGTCTTCATTGCCACATGCCGCCACCTCGGCGAGAACAGCGCCAGTAGCCGGGTTGATCGCGGTAAAGGTTTGCCCGGACTGCGCCGGCCGTTGTTTGCCCTCAATCAAGGCCTGCGTACGAAACTGCAGCGCGGCGGCCTGGCCTTGCCAATATTCAAGCTCGAACACGTTCGGATGCTCCTTGGACTTTTTATTGTGCAATCGATGGTGGCTCAGGCTGCAGCAGGGGAAAAATAGTAAATATGTGGTCGCAGGCGATGAAAAAACTGGGTAGCTAAACTCCCTGCGTGCGCGCCATGTGGTTATTGTTCAAGCACAACAAAACCGTCGCCCCAGTGGATAAGGGCGGTGCGCAAATTGCTTGGGTTCGACTGTCGAGACTGGCGTCGAATCCATCCACCCCGAGGTTTGCTGTGGCTGCCTACAATCTGCGTCAATTGAAGTACTTCATTACCACCGTCGAATGCGGCAGCGTCGCCGAGGCGTCGCGTAAGCTGTACATCGCCCAGCCGTCGATTTCCACGGCGATCAAGGGCCTGGAAAACAGCTTTGGCGTGCAACTGCTGATTCGTCACCACGCCCAGGGCGTTTCCCTGACGCCCAGCGGCGCACGCTTCTACCGCAAGGCTCAGGAGTTGCTGCGCATGGCCAAGGAGTTCGAACAGAACGCCCTGGCCGACAACGACGTGGTGTCCGGGCAGATCGATATCGGCTGCTTTGAAACGGTCGCGCCGTTGTACCTGCCGCAATTGATTGCCGGGTTCTCGGCGCTGTATCCGGGGGTGGAAATCCGCATCCGCGACGGCGAGCAGCAAGAGCTGGTACAGAACCTGACCTCGGGCGCTTTCGATCTGGCGATCCTTTACGAGCACGACCTGGACGCCACCATCGAAACCGAACCCCTGATGCCGGCGCAACGGCCTTACGCACTGCTGCCGGCCGATCATCGTTTTGCCCAGCAAGCGCAAGTGTCCCTGCGTGACCTGTGCCTGGAACCGATGATTCTGCTCGACGTGCAGCCAAGCCGAACCTACTTCGTCAGTTTGTTTGAAGAACTCGGATTGACGCCCAGAATTGCTTTCAGCTCACCGTCGATCGAGATGGTGCGCGGGATGGTTGGCCAGGGTTTCGGTTTTTCGATTCTGGTCACCCGACCGCATTCGGAATGCACCTACGACGGGCAGAAAGTGGTGTGCGTCGACATTGTCGAAGATGTCACCGGTTCCGGGTTGGTAGCGGCCTGGCTCAAACGCGGGCAACTGACCAAACCGGCGCAGTTGTTTGCCGATTATTGCCGGGAGCAATTGACCGCCAAGGCCCGCCCCTGATCGCTGGGCGTTACGCCAACAAGCCCAATTCCTTGGCCCGAGCCACGGCCTGGGTACGGCGTTCGACACCGAGTTTGCTGTTGATGTGGCTGGCGTGGGTTTTGACGGTGTGCAGCGAGATGAACAACTGATCGCTGATTTCCTGGTTCGAGCAGCCTTGGGCGATCAATTGCAGGACTGCCTGTTCGCGGGCGCTGAGCGCTTCACCGGGGTGCTGCGGCTCAACCGTCTCGCGGGCAGCGACTTGCGGCAAGCGCTCGAGCAGGCTCTCACGCAGGGCACCGGCGGGACACTGCGCCAGTTGTTCGCGCAACCAGTCCGGGCGTTCGCGCAGTAACCCGCCAAAAGGTTGCAGGACGCCACCGGCCGCCGCCTCGAAGGCCTGCCCCAAGGCCTCGCGCGCTTCGGGTTCACGGCCATTGTTCAGCAGCAGCGCCACCTTCTGACTCAACGCCATCACGCTGAGCATCTGCCTTCCGGTCTTCTGCCCATGTTCCAGCAGTGCGTTCAACCGCCCTTCCGCCAGCATTGGCTGCCCCTGGATGGACTCCAGCAGCGCTTGTTGCAATTCGATGTGCAGCGGCATTTGCGGATGGAACTCCGGCGGCGCCGCCGCTTGCTCGCCGTTGTAGGTCTGGCCCAGTCGCGCCAGCCAGGCTTCGGCCAGGTCGGTGCGCCCCTGAGCAAGCCACAGCTCGCATTTCACCAGCGTGATCATTGCCAGGTAGTAAATCGGCGGCACGTCCCAGATGTGCATCAGCCGTTCGGCCTCGGCCAGTTCGGCAAACGCCCGGGCGAACTCGCCGTTGCAGCCTTCCAGCTTGGCGATCACGCAATGACCGATCAACACGCTGATATCGCGACAGGTCCGCGCTTCATTCAACCCCGTCCGCAAACGCGCCAGCCCGGCTTCGGGTTGCAGGCGCAGGGTCAGCAGGAAACCTTCGTACAAGGTCAGGCGTGCGCGAATCGCATACAACCGCTGCGACGACAGACCCTGCAAACGTTGCTGGCCCTGATGCACTTCATCCAGCGAGCGAAGAATTTCCCCGCGCGCTTGCAGCACCCGTGCGCGGTCGTAATGGGCCAGCGCCTCGAACAGCGGATTACCGACCCGTTGCGCCAGCTCCAGCGATTCGCGGTTCAAGCCCCGGGCGCGCCACAGGTCCGCGTCGGCGATGGCCAGGTTGGACAAGGTCGACAGGCACATCAAGCGTTGCCCGTAGCGTTTGTGCGGCAGGCTCTCCAGCGCTTCGGTGCAATACAGCAGCGTCAGTTCACGCTGGCCGCGACCACGGGCGATGATCCCGCTGAGCGCCAGCCACTGCGCCAGCATGGATTTCTGCGCGGTGGCCGACGGTGCCGGCAGGAAGCGACTCAGGTGGCTGGCCAACTCTTCAGCTGCATCGAGCTGGCAGGCCAGCCCCAGTGCCCAGCTGTACAGCACGATCAGCCGCGGGGTGCTGATCAGCAGGCTGTCGGGCAAGTCCATTTTCCAGCGCAACAGCATGCCGACGTTCTGTTCGGCCAGCAGCTGTTCTTCGGAAAGGTTCTGCACCAGGTTCGCCGCTACATCCAGGTGCCCGGCGCGCAATGCCTGCTCCACCGCTTCATCGAGCAACCCCTGGGCATTGAACCAGCGGCAGGCGCGCAGGTGCAGGCTGGCGGTGGGCACCATGGCATTGGCGGTCGGCCGGCTGCGCAACAGATCGGAAAACAGATGGTGATAACGGTACCAATGACCGTGCTGGTCGAGCGGCACCAGGAACACTTGATGGGACAGCAGAAAGCGCAGGATCTCGGCGCTGTCATGGGCTTCGCGCACGGCGTCGCAAAGCTCGCTGCAAAAGCGTTCTTGTGGCGCGGTGTCGTACAGAAACGACTGCACTTCGGCAGGTAGGCAGTCGATGACTTCTTCAAGCAGGTAGTCGCGTATCAAGCCTTCGCCACCGTGCAACGGCTGCGGTAACGCGCCGCCATTGCGCGCTTCGGAGGCGGCCAGCAACCAGAAACGCAGCCCCGCAACCCAGCCTTCGCTGCGCTGGATCAGACTCTCCAGCGCCTCGCCGCGCAATGAACTGCTGTGTCGATCAAGCAGCGCCAGGGATTCGTCGTGGGTCAGGCGCAGTTCCTGTTCGCTCAACTCAAGCAATTGCCGCGACAGGCGCAAACGCGCCAGGTGCCAGTCGGGACGCTGGCGACTGGTCACCAGCACCAGCAGGCCTTCGGGTAAATGATTGAGGAAAAATTGCAGGCAGCGATCGAGCACCGGGCCCTGGGCCAGATGGTAGTCATCCAGAACCAGCAGCAACGGCGTGCTCGGTGACAGGTGAATGGCCAGCTCGTCGAGCAGCCCGTCCAGCCATTCTTCGAAGGCGAACGGTTGATGGCGTTGACGCATTTTCAGCAGGCCAAGGGCCTGGCTGCCCAGCTGTGGATAATAGTTTTGCAGGCCTTCAAGCAGCCGTTCGAGGAAGCGCCCGGGGTCATTGTCGCGCGGGCTCAACCCCAGCCAGAGACTTTGCCAATGCGCCGGCAGGCTCTGACAGAACTCCACCGCCAATGAGCTTTTACCGAACCCCGCCGGCGCGCTGACCAACAGCAATCGCCCTTGCAACCCGGCACTCAGCCGCTCGCACAGACGAGGCCGCAGCACATAGCTGTCGGGCAAGGGGGGCCGGTAAAACCGCCCTTCCAGCACAGGCATTGCCGCGCCGGATGGCCTTTGGATTCGCAACAGGTCAGTCATAGCCAACTCTTGTTCAGGTGCTGTTGTCGGCATTGCAGATGTCCGCAGACTAGCGGTAAACCGGAGCGGATTGAAGGTTCCTGCTACAAATGGCTACAAAAAGACTACGAACAAAAGTTTCGGGGCTGGTGATGCACCGATCTTTTTTTGAGACAAAAAAAACGCCCCGAACCAGTCGGGGCGTTTTTCGAGGATGCGGCCTCTGTGTTACGACACGTTAGCGAACGCCGTCCTGAGCCAGTGCAGCCGGGGTGAAATCACTGGTGCTCGCGGTGAAGCCGAAGTCATACGCACGTTTCTCTTCGTTCTTCATGCCCAGTGCCAGGTAGCGGCCGGACTGCAGGTCGTAGAGGGTTTCCAGGGCATACCACGGCACTTGCTGGTCGTAGTAGTTCTCGGCATGCGCCTCAGCCACACGCCAGAGTTGACCACGACCGTCGTAGTGATCGATGACCGCGGCTTGCCAGGTGTCTTCGTCAATGTAGAAGTCACGCTTGGCATAAATGTGACGCTGACCTTCCTTCAGGGTGGCAACCACATGCCAGACGCGACGCAGTTCGTAACGCGCCAGGTCCTGGTTGATATGACCGGCCTTGATGATTTCGTCGTACTTGAGCGCCGGCGAGTCGAGCTTGTAGCTGTCGGAGGCGATGTACATCTCTTTCTTGCCTTCGAGCTTCCAGTCGTAACGATCCGGTGCACCGTTGTACATGTCCAGGTTATCGGAAGTACGCAGGCCATCGGCAGCGGTACCCGGACCGTCATAGGACACTTGCGGGGCACGACGCACACGACGCTGACCGGCGTTGTAGACCCACGCCGAACGCGGTTCCTTCACCTGGTCGAGGGTTTCGTGCACCAGCAGCACACCACCGGCCAGACGCGCCGGCGCGGTCACTTTCTGCTTGAAGTAGAACAGGATGTTGCCCGGGTTTTTCGGGTCGTAATCCTTCATCTTGTCGCGGAACACGAACTGATCCTGGAAGTACACCAGGCTGTAGGAGCCGTTCGGTTGCGGCGTGGCCTGGGTCACCAGACGGGTCACGCTGCCACCGCGATAGCGGGTGATGTGGTTCCAGATGACTTCGACGCCGCTTTTCGGAATCGGGAACGGCACGGCGGTTTCGAAGTTCTCCAAGCCGTTGCCGCCAGACACCAGGTTGGTGTTGGTGGCGTTCTTCTTGATGGAGGCGAACACCTGATCCGGCACGGTCGCGCCGCGATGAGACGGGTAAACCGGCATTTTGAAGGTGTCCGGGTAACGCTTGAACATCGCGTATTGGCCCGGCGCCAGCTTGTCTTTGTACTGGTCGACGTTTTGCGCGGTGATGGTGAACAGCGGTTGCTCACTGGCATACGGGTTGGACAGGAAACCCTTGCTGTCGACGGTGCCGGCGTTTTTCGGCATGGGTTTCCAGGCCGGGATCGAGCCATCGGCATTGCCTGCCATTTCCGCGCCCATCGGCGTCAGGCTCTTGCCCAACTTGTCCGCTTCAGCAGCCGGAACCGCTGCCATGACCGCGGTTGCCAGCAGCGAAAGCCCAAGGACACCCGCTTGCAACAGACTTTTGGTTACTTTCATATTCTTGTTCGTCCTGAAGATGCAGTGCTTAGAAGTTCACGCCGACGCTGAGCGCAACGAAGTCGCGATCATCCACGGTGCTGTACTTGCCGCCAAAGAAGTTGGTGTACGCGAGGCTCGCGGTGTAGGTGTTCTGGTACTCGGCATCGAGACCCAGGCTGACCGCTTTGCGACCTTCCTCGAAGTTGCCGCCAGGGCCTGGCGAGTAACCGCTGACGTCATGGGACCAGGCGACGTTGGGCTTGAGGTTCACGCCGGCGAAGACGTCCGGGTATTCCCAGATGGCGCGGGCGCGGTAGCCCCAGGAGTTGGCGGTGGTGAAGCCGTCGTTGTTGCAGTTGGAGCTACGGTTGTTGGTTGCCGCGCCTGCCCCGGCACCATTGATGGTGGAGGTGTTGAGGATCTGCGAGCAGGTGTCCAGACCACCCGTGGCGGGCAGTTCGCCTGGGCCGAAGACCGGATCGCGGCCATAGCGGACATCGGACGTGCTTTCCAGGCCACCGACGTGAGTCAGGCCGACTTCACCCACCAGGGTCAGACGCTGGGCGCCCATGACTTGATCGAAGAAGTGCGTGAAGGTGGTCTGGATCTGGGTGATTTCCTTGCGGCGATAGCCGTGCAGGTCTTCCCCTGGAACACCCTGGAGCAACGAAGCGTTGGTCAGCGCGCCACCCAGCGGACGAACCCCGGCGAACAGGATATCGGTGGAGTTCAACTGCACCGGCGCATTCGGCCGGTAGCTGATCTCACCGCTCCACGCCGTACCGGTAGGCAGGGTGGTGGAGAAGCTCAGACCGTAAAGGCGGATGTCTTCCGGGTACTCKACGAAATACTGCGAGTTGCCGGCGACCACCAGTGGTCCCAATGCCTGGAACGCTGCTGGCAAGGCCTTGACGCCGTTGTAGACCGACTGCGGAGCACCGGTGGCGCTGAAGATCGGCGCGCGGCTGTGGTAGTTCATGAAGTAGGCACCGAACTCGGTGTCCAGCGGATCGAACATGTACTTGAAGGCCGCGCCCCACTGGCCGCCGTTGCTCGCCTCGCGGTCCCGACCACGACGCACCAGTACACCCTCTTCGTTGACGTCGACACCATTCGCGGCCAATGGCCCCAAGGCGACGGCCGGGATGGTCGAACGCTTGTTCAGTACGCGCAGATTATCGGTGCAACCGTTGGCAATGATGTCTGGCTGGGAGAAGAAGGTACCGCAGTTGTCGACAACGGTCTGGTCCCAGCCGATCTGGTAGAACGCTTGAGCCGACAGGTTCTCGGTCAGGCTTTGCGAGATGTAGAACATGTTGACCGGGATCAGGCCTTCCTTGATCTCGGCACCGGGGCGACGGAATGCAGACACGTCGATCGGGTTGATCGAGTTGATGCCGCCACCGATGAAGGTACTTTCACCCCAGTTGACCACCTGTTTGCCCAAGCGCACGGAACCCGGCTCATCGGCAATGGAGTAGTTGTGGTAGACGAAAGCGTCGAGGATTTCCCCACCCGACGACCTGGCGCCTTCCTTGCGTCCGTCATTGCTGACGTTCTTGAATTCCAGGTCCTGGTTTTGCAGCGCGAAGTCGTACCAGTATTTACCGCGCACGAAGACGCCGGTATCGCCGTATTTCAGTTCAAGGTCATGGATGCCCTTGAAGATTTTCGAAAAGGCTTGCCCGCTCTTGAAGTTCAAGTGGCCGTCATCGGAGGTCTGGGACAGGCCCTTGCCACCATTGTTGACACCAATCAGGTTCTTGTTCGGCTGTTGGGTGGACACGCTCATGCCCAGGGAGAGGGACGAGTCGAACTGACCTTCGATTTCACCGACGTTGAAACTGACGCCGAAGGCAGGCCCGGCGAGCGTAGAGGCGAGACTGACTGCCAGAGGCAGTTTCGCCCGGCGCCAGAACTGGTTTATTGATGTCATCGACGCTACTCCATGTGCTTTTATTGTTATGGCATTGAGCACTTCTAAAAACGCTCTGAATAACGGGGAGCCCATGTCGTCCCGAAGTCATTCAAAGTTGCATCGCCCCGTTTTGTGCGTTTGCCCCGTTCTTAAAAATCCTTGAGCGGACTATAGCCAGCAGGTAGTACTGCTTGATCCCTCTAAAGTGTGATTTGCAGCCCCCACCACACTGGAACAGTCCTGTTGCCAATCCGACAGATGTCGGCCCGGCAAGGATGGCTGAAATTTTTGAATAAACAAGCCAAGCGCTTGCTTGGTGGGCTTGCCGGGCCCTTTCGGGCCCGGCAAAGGACGCTTAAAGCGTCGAAAGGAAGGTGCTGTTGCTGGCCTGCCATTGTGCGATGTCGACGCGGATACGCTTCTTGTCGAGCTTGCCGACACTGGTCTTGGGAATTTCAGTAACAAGGGCGATCTGGCTCGGGATAGCCCACTTGCTCAGGTGCCCCAGCTCGACGAAAGGCTTGAGGTGTTCCTTGAGTTCCCTGGCGCCTATCGCATGGCCTTCACGGAGTACCAGCAAGGCAAACGGGCGCTCGCCCCATTGCGGGTCAGGGATAGCGACCACTGCTACTTCGCGTACCGCCGGATGACGGCTGATCAGGTCTTCGAGGTCGAGGGAGGAAATCCACTCACCACCGGTCTTGATCACGTCCTTGATCCGGTCACGGATGTCGATCACCCCCATGCCGTCCAGGGTCGCCACGTCGCCAGTGTGCAGCCAGCCCCCGGCCCAGAGCTCTTTGCCCTTCTCGGGTTCGTTGAAATAACCTTCGGTGAGCCACGGTGCACGCAGCACCAGTTCGCCCTGGGACTCGCCGTCGGCCGGCAGAAAGTTGCCGTCAGCGTCGATGATCGCCGCTTCCACCAAGGGCCCCGGTACGCCGGCCTTGATGCGATACGTGGTGCGTTCGTCTTCGGTGCCGGCCATCAGCTCATCGTTAAGGTGAGCACAGGACACCAGCGGCCCGGTTTCCGACATGCCATAGGCGGCGGTCAACTGAATGCCCTTGGCCTTGGCCGCTTCATACAGCGCGCGGTTCAGGGCGCTGCCACCGATGACGATTTTCCAGCCGCCGAAATCCGTGCCTTGCGCGGCCTTGGCGTTGAGGACCATTTGCAGGATGGTCGGCACGCAATGGGAGAAGCTGACCTTTTCCTTGCGCCACAACTCCACCAGGTATTCCGGGTCGTAGCGACCGGGGTAAACCTGCTTGAGCCMAAGCATGGTCGCCACGTACGGCAAGCCCCAGGCATGCACGTGGAACATCGGGGTGATCGGCATGTACACGTCGTTGGTACCCAGCAGGCGAACGCTGTCGATGCTGCCCATGATCGTCGACACGCCCATGGTGTGCAGCACCAGTTGCCGATGGGTGAAATACACACCCTTGGGATTGCCGGTGGTGCCGGTGGTGTAGAAGGTGGTCGCCACCGAGTTTTCGTCGAAATCTTCGAAGCTGTACTGGGTGCTCGCGGCAGCCAGCAGTTGCTCGTACTCGCCGACCAGGTTGGGCAGGTCGGCGGTTTTTTCCGGCAGATCAGTGAGCAGCAGGGTTTTCTCGACCGTGGTCAGGTGCCCGGCAAGCGCCTGGTACAGCCCGACGAACTCGCTGTTGACCAGCACAAAGCGGTCCTCGGCGTGGTTCATGGTGTAGAGAATCTGTTCGGGCGACAGGCGCACATTGATGGTGTGGATCACCGCACCGATCATCGGGATGGCAAACATGCACTCGAGGTAGCGATGGCTGTCCCAGTCCATCACGGCCACGGTATCCCCGGCCTTGACCCCGGCCGCCGTGAGCACGTTGGCCAGTCGCGCAACACGCTCGATGAGGGTCGGGTAGCTGTAGCGCAACTGGTCGCGGTAGACAATCTCGCGGGTTTTCTCGTAACGGCTGCCGGACATCAGCAATCGCTTGATCAACAGCGGGTATTGATAAGCGCCTTCGGCTGGCGGAATAACGCGCGTCTCCAACATAAGCATCCCTTTATCTGACTACACGGTCGTGACTGAAAAGATAAGCACTTTAGTCAGCCGGAGCGCCAGCTAAATCAGCCAAAGGGATGATTTGCAGAGCCGTACAAATGCTAGCTTTGCGCCAGCATTTGTTTCCGAGAGTGGATCAATGCATCTCGGTCAGGGCCAGCTTCACGCCGATGGCGATCAGCACTACGCCCATCGTGCGGTCAAACCAGTGGCCCATGCGGGCAAAACCGGCCCGTACGCGCTGTTGGCTGAACAGCATCGCCACCAGGCAGAACCAGATTGCGGTGGCCACTGCCAGGTAAACACCGTAACCGGCCTGAATCGCCAGCGGTGTATTCGGGTTGATCACCACGGTAAACAGCGACAGGAAAAACAGCGTGGCTTTAGGGTTCAGGCCGTTGGTCACGAAACCTGAGGTAAATGCGCCGCGTGCGGTGCGCTCGCCGGCTTCCTTGTGCAGGTTTTCAGTGGCAGGTTTCGCCGGCTGCGCGCGCAGGGCCTTGAAGCCGATGTACAGCAGGTAGGCGGCCGCCAGCCATTTCAGCGCGTTGAACAGCATGATCGACTGCGAGACGATCAGGCCGATACCGAGCAACGAGTAGCCCACGTGCAGGAAGATCGCCGAGCCGACACCCAGCGCCGTCCAGGTCCCGGCGCGACGACCGTGGGTCACGGCCTCACGCACCACCACGGCAAAGTCCGGACCCGGGCTTGCCACGGCAAGCAGGTGAATCAGGGCGACGGTCAAAAACTCTGTCCAGTACATGGGGGCTCCTTTAGGCCAAGCGTAACGACTTGTTTCATCTGGTAGGCTCCGAAGATTACGCCTTCAGACTCATGCGCAAAAGGTACAGTTAATGACGAACAATCGCCGCGCCGTATTCCTCGACCACAGTTCCCTGGACCTCGGCGACCTGGACCTCAGTGGGTTGCAGCAGTGCTTCGATGACTTGCAACTGCGCTCGCTGACCACGCCCGACAACATCGTCGAACGGCTGCAAGGCGCCAGTGTGGCGATCAGCAATAAAGTCCTGCTGAACGCCGAAACCCTCAAGGCCTGCCCCGAACTGAAGCTGATCCTGATCGCCGCCACGGGCACCAACAATGTCGACCTGGCCGCCGCCCGCGCCCAAGGGATTACCGTGAGCAATTGCCAGGGTTACGGCACGCCGTCGGTGGCGCAGCACACGATCATGTTGCTGCTGAACCTCGCCACCCGCCTGAGCGACTATCAGAAAGCCGTCGCTGAAGGTCGCTGGCAGCAGGCCAAACAGTTCTGCCTGCTGGATTTCCCGATCGTCGAACTCGAAGGCAAAACCCTCGGTTTGCTCGGCCATGGTGAATTGGGTAGCGCCGTCGCGCGGCTGGCCGAGGCCTTTGGCATGCGCGTGTTGCTCGGCCAATTGCCTGGGCGCCCGGCCCGCGCCGACCGCTTGCCGCTGGATGAACTGCTGCCGCAGATCGACGCGCTGACCCTGCACTGCCCGCTGAACGAACATACCCGTAACTTCATTGGTGCCCGCGAACTGGCGCTGCTCAAACCCGGCGCCTTTGTGGTCAATACCGCACGCGGTGGGCTGATCGACGAACAAGCCTTGGCCGATGCCTTGCGCAACGGGCATCTGGGTGGCGCAGCGACCGACGTCCTGAGTGTCGAGCCCCCCACCGCTGGCAATCCGCTGTTGGCCGCCGACGTCCCGCGCTTGATCGTCACCCCGCACAACGCCTGGGGCAGCCGCGAGGCGCGGCAGCGGATCGTCGGTCAACTGACCGAAAACGCCCAAGGCTTCTTCAGCGGTACAGCGCTGCGGGTCGTCAGTTGATAAACTGCCGCACTTTTTTTCAAGGAGCAGAGTATGGATCCGCGCAGTGAAGTACTGCTTCGTCAGGCCGAATTGTTTCAAGGCGATTTGCTGTTGGCCGGTTTGCCCGCCGATGACTTGCTCGGCAAATTGCCCAACGCCCACGGCTGGTGCTGGCATGCAGGCGACCAGGCGGCGCTGGACGCACGCTTTGCCGAGCGCAGCCACTTTGGCGTGAATGCCCCGAGCCGCGCGTTTGAAACGGCGGTGGTGTTCCTGCCCAAATCCAAGGACCTGACCGACTACATCCTCAACGCCCTCGCCTCGCGCCTGGCCGGTCGTGAGCTGTACCTGGTGGGTGAAAAACGCAGCGGCATCGAAGGCGCGGCCAAACAGCTGAACCCCTTCGGCAAACCGCGCAAGCTCGACAGCGCACGCCACTGCCAGCTCTGGCAGGTTACCGTGGCCAACGCGCCCGAAGCCAAATCGCTGGAAAGCCTGGCGCAGGAATACGAACTGCCACTGGCTGAAGGTCCGCTGAAAGTCATCAGCCTGCCGGGCGTGTTCAGTCACGGTCGACTGGATCGCGGCAGCGCCCTGCTGCTCGAACACCTGGACAAACTGCCGAGCGGTCACTTGCTCGACTTCGGCTGTGGTGCCGGGGTGTTGGGCGCGGCGGTGAAACGGCGCTATCCACACAACACCGTCACCCTGCTCGACGTTGATGCGTTCGCCGCAGCCAGCAGTCGCCTGACATTGGCCGCCAACGGTCTGGAAGCCGAGGTGCTGACTGGCGATGGCATCGACGCGGCGCCGATGGGTTTGAGCGCAATCCTGAGCAACCCGCCGTTCCATGTCGGGGTCCATACCGATTATCACGCCACGGAGAATCTGCTGCGAAAAGCCGCCAAACATCTGAAAAACGGCGGCGAGCTGCGCCTGGTGGCCAACAGTTTCCTGAAATATCAGCCGCTGATCGAGGAGCATCTCGGTGTGTGCGCGATCAAGGCCGAAGGGCAAGGTTTCCGGATCTATCGGGCCAAGCGTGGCTAGAAATTAGCGCTTGCCGAATGGATTTTGCCTAGGCAGAATCCGCTCCGTCCTAGGGGAGTAGTCTCCCACGAGCGCCATGCTCGTCCGGCATACGTCAACATACTTGGTCCTCAGACCATGGCGTATGCGACCCAAGCGACCGCACAGACGGATCGCAGGGTTTGACAAGACCTATGACACGCACACCTTACCCGGGGCGGGAAGGCTGTACGTGTCATAGCCGTGTCGACCCGCCCCTTAGGAAAACCCTGATGCTGGATTCTCTTCTCGTTCCCACCGCTGTCGTTGCCTTGGCCGAAATCGGCGACAAGACGCAACTGCTCGCGCTCATTCTCGCCGCCCGCTTTCGCAAACCCTGGCCGATCATCGCCGGTATCGTCGCTGCAACCCTGGCCAACCACGCGGCTGCGGGGGCTGTCGGTGCCTGGTTCGGGAGTTTCTTCTCGGATGCGACGCTGCACTGGATCCTCGCCGCAAGCTTTACCGCGACGGCGCTGTGGACCCTGGTGCCAGACAAGATGGATGAGGACGAAGCCAGCACAGCGCGCAAATTCGGACCTTTCCTGACCACGCTGATTGCGTTCTTCCTGGCGGAAATCGGCGACAAGACCCAGATTGCTACCGTGATGCTCGCCGCTCAGTACCCTGAGCTTTGGCTGGTGATCATCGGCACCACGCTCGGCATGCTGATTGCCAACGTGCCGGTGGTGCTGGCAGGTAATTTTGCCGCAGACAAACTGCCCCTGACCCTGATCCGTCGCCTGGCAGCATCGGCGTTCTTCATCCTGGCCATCGTCGCGGTGTACAAGGCGATGCAGAGTAGCGGGTGGGTTTGACGTGGTAGGTCGGTAGACCGAGTCATCGTTCATCGCGAGCAGGCTCGCTCCCACATCTGACCGAGTTCCAATGTGGGAGCGAGCCTGCTCGCGATGAGGCCATTACTGACGATATAAAACCATCAGGACTTCTTGGCCTGCAGGTAAAGCGGCATGACTTTCGGAATCGCTGCCTTTAGCGACTCAACCCGGCTGCTGGAGGACGGGTGAGTGCTCATGAACTCTGGCGGCGAACCTTCGGAAGCCTTGCTCATTTTGTCCCACAGGGTGATCGCCGCGTTTGGGTTGTAGCCGGCGCGGGCGGCCAGTTCCAGGCCGATCAGGTCAGCTTCGTTTTCATTGGCGCGGCTGTTGGGCAAGGTCATGCCGTAGTTGGCCACGGTGTCGGCCAGTGCCAGGGTGTCCTGTCCCAACCCGAGCAAGGCACCCGCGCCCTGCTTGGCCATTTCGATGCCATAGGCCTTGGACATCGCTTCACGACCATGCTCGCGCAGGGCGTGAGCGATTTCATGGCCCATGACCGCAGCGATTTCATCGTCGGTGAGTTTCAGGCTGTCGATCAACCCGGTATAGAAAATGATCTTGCCGCCAGGACCACAGTTGGCGTTGAGCTCGTCACTCTTGATCAAGTTGACTTCCCACTGCCACTGCGCCGAATCCGGCCGGAAGACCGGTGCCTGAGCAATCAGCCGATTGGCAATCGCCTGGACCCGTTTGGCCTCGCTACTGTTCTTGTCCAGCACACCCTTGTTGCTCGCCTCACCCACCGTCTTTTGGTAGGACTGGGCATACATCTGGTTGACCTCATCGCTCGACAGCATGCTGAACATGTACTGCTTGCGTTCCACACCCACCGCCCCGCCGTTGGTGGTGTTGACCGACTGGCAACCACTGAGCAGCAGACTTGCACCCAGCGCACACAAAACCACTCTCTTGCTCATGAAAACACTCCCTGAAAACATGCCGCGTATCCTAGGCGGTGCATTGTATCCGCGCCAGATACAACAGACGCGCTGCACGGCATTTACCGATACATTCCATTTTATGGTCGCAATAAATTCATAACCACCCGCATGCCCGAGAGCACACAGGCCTGACACCTGTCTCTATGCGACCTGCACAGATCAAAAACAGTCATCGACAAAAAACCTGCTCATGGACCGCCCTACCTCCGCCGATACAACCCGGCAGACGTCATATTGCGTCCGGAGCCCCTATGAAATTCAAGTCGATCCAGTTTTCCGTCGCCGCGCTTGCCGGTGCCATCGTGCTCAGCGTGGTGGCTGCGCTGGTGCTGTATGCACTGTTTTCCGGCGCGCGCACCCAGGAAATGGTCCAGCAGCGGACCCAGGCGCAATTCGAGCAAGTCATCGAACAACGCCTGCGTGGACTGGCGCAAACCCAGGTCAGCCAGATCCAGCGCGAACTCGAAGCGCCCCTGCTGATCGCCGGCGGTCTGGTTCGGGTCAACGCCTTGATCGGCTCCCAGGATGCCGACGGCAAACCAGCGCTGACTCTCAGCCGTGAGCAGTTGATCAGCCTGATCAAGGAAAACGTCGCGAAGAATCCGAAGATTCTCGGCACGTACATCGGCTGGGAACCGAACGCACTGGATCACAATGACGCGGCCTACATCGGCAGCAAAGTCGTTGGCATCGACGCCGCCACCGGGCGCTTCCTGCCGTGGTGGTTCCGCAACGACAATGGCACGCTGGGCGTCGACAAGCTGGCGGACGTCAACGACCGCACTGTGTTGTCTACGGGTGTGCGCTCCAGTGAGTACTACCTGTGTTCCCAGGAAAGCAAAAAATCCTGTGTGATCGACCCGGCGCCTTACAAGGTCGGCGACAAGATCGTCATGCTCGCCTCCTTTATTGAACCGATCATGCTCAACGGCACCTTCCAGGGCATCGTCGGCGCTGACCTGTCGGTGAACTTCATCCAGGAAATGCTCCTGGCCGCGAACCAGAAGCTTTATAACGGTGCCGGCGAAATGGCGCTGATTGGCGGTAACCAGCGTCTGGTCGCCTACACCAAGGACCCGAGCAAGTTCGGTGAAAAGGTCAGCGACATCCTCGACGCCACTCAGGTGGCCAACCTCGGCAAGCTCAACCGTGGCGAAGTGACCTATAACGTCGACAAGGCCAATGGCAGGATTGAGCTGTACCTGCCATTCGGCATCGGCCAGACCGATGCGCGCTGGACCCTGCTGCTGCAATTGCCGCTGAACGCGGTCATGGCCGACCTGCAACAACTGCAGGGCGACCTGAACACCCAGCGCAAGGCCGACACCTTTGGCATGGCCACGGTTGGCCTGGTGATTGCCGGCCTGGGTTTGCTGGTGATCTGGCTGGTGGGCCACGGTATTGCCCGTCCGCTGAAGCAAATGGTCGCGATGCTCGATGATATCGCCCAGGGCGAAGGTGACCTGACGCGCCGCCTGACCAGCGACCGTGCCGACGAACTTGGCTCGATCGCCAAGGGCTTCAATACCTTCCTCGCCAAGTTGCAGGCGATGATCACCCAAGTGGTGACCTCGGTGCAGAGCGTCAGCGATTCGTCCGAACACACCGCCGACATCGCCATTCGCACCAACCTTGGCGTACACAAGCAAATGGCCGAGATCGATCAGGTGGCCACCGCGGTGCAGGAAATGACCGCCACCGCCCAGGACGTGGCGCGCAATGCAACCCAGGCCGCCCAAGCCGCCAGCCATGCCGATCAGGCCGCCGCCCAAGGCATGCGGATCGTGCAGGACACCTCGACTTCAATTGGCGTGCTCGCGGTGGAAATCGGTAAGGCGGTCGGCGTGGTGCAAACCCTGGCCAAGGACAGCGAGAACATCAACGCGATCCTGATTGCCATTCGCGGGATCGCCGAACAGACCAATTTGTTGGCGTTGAACGCGGCCATCGAGGCCGCACGGGCGGGTGAGCAAGGTCGGGGTTTTGCGGTGGTGGCCGATGAAGTACGCAACCTGGCGCAGAAAACCCAGCAGGCAACTGAAGAAATCCAGTCGATGATTCAGCAGTTGCAGCAAGGCACGCGCGACGTGGTGCGGGTGATGGAAGACAGCCAGAACAAGACCGACGAAAGCGTGCAGCACGCGGCCAAGGCGGCGCAGGCGCTGGAGACCATCACTCAGGCGGTGTCGGTGATCAATGACATGAACACCCAGATCGCCAGTGCCGCCGAAGAGCAAAGCGCGGTTGCCGATGACATCAACCGCAATGTGATCAATATCGGCCAGGTGGCCAATGAAGTCGCGGGCGGCGCGGATGAATCGAGCGCGGCCAGTGCCGACCTGACCAAGCTGGCCGAGCAGCAGCGGCGGTTGATCAATCAGTTCAAGGTCTGATCCCAAGGCCCCATCGCGAGCAGGCTCGCTCCCACATTTGATCTCCAGCGGATACAAAATCCGCGAACAATGGAGATCCAGTGTGGGAGCGAGCCTGCTCGCGATGGCGTCCGAACAGACACCCCATCAACCCGGGGTCAAACACTCCGGCGCATTGAGTTTCGGATCATTCACCAGGTTCGCCAGCACCCGTTCGCGCAAGGCCGCAGGTTCGCTGGCGAGCAGCGCCTGCAAGGTGTGCAACGGGGTTTCGGGGTTGAGCCAGGCTTCTTGGCCTGCTGCATCGAGAATCAACGGACGACGCTGATTCGAGGCGGCCTGAGTCACCACTGCGGTGCTCAGCCACACCTGTTCCTGCACCGGATACGCTTCCCAGATCGCCGCGAAAAACAGCGCCGAACCTTCGCCCGGCGTCAGCCAGTACGGGCGCTTGCGGGTAGTGCCGCGCCATTCGTAAAAGCCGTTGGCCGGCAACAGGCAGCGGCGCAGACGGAAAGCCTCACGAAACATCGGTTGCTCGGCGACGGTTTCTGCCCGGGCATGGGCCGGGGTCTTCGACAGATCAGTCAGCCACGGCGGCGTCAGCCCCCAACGCGCGCGTGCCAGCGTGCGCAGCCCCGCCTCGGCGCGCAGGATCAGCACCGAATCATTGGGCGAAATATTCCACTGCGCCTGCTGATCGGCCGGGAAGCCGGGCAAGGCCGCAAACGCGGGGTTCCAACGAAACAGGGCAAAACGTCCACACATGGGGCAACACGACTCTGAACGAAAACGGACGCCAGCCTAACAGACCAGGACGTCGGGGAAGCTATCCGGTTCGTCGCCGGGCATCGGCAGCGCGGCATTGTACGCAGCGATCAACTCGCGCGCGTATTGCGCCTGATCGTTATCCACCGCCAGGCCCAGCAGCCCGAACACCGGCAACTCGCCCGCGCCGCCCAGCAGATCGCGCCCCACCAGATGCGCCTCGACCCCTTCGCTGGCCAGCATGCCCTGCAACAACTCACCTTCCATCAGGTTTTCCGGTTCGTAGATGCGCTGCATAGCCGCCACCCTTCACTCGTTTTCGCTGTGAACTTCGAGCATCCATTCATGACCATCGGTCTGCAGAGTGAATGTGATCGGCCGACAACACACGGGGCAATCCTCGATATACGTCTGGTCCCCTCCCGACAAATCCAGAACTGCCTCTGACTCTTCACCACAATAAGGACATTCGTAGCGCTCGGTTTCCAGCATCGCGGTCTCCCAAGTGACTTGTGCGTATAATCGCCGGTCTATTTGCAGGGCCATTTTTGTTTGGGCGTATTTTTCAGACTGTACACCTGCCGTAATCGATCCAATCCATTACTTACCCTAGCCGTTTCTAACAAGAGAGCATGATGGGCGAATTCGATGCCATCCGACCTTACGACGACAGCGAAGTCCCAGCGGTGCTGGCACGGTTGCTGGGCGACAAGGCGTTTCTAGATATCCTCACCCACTTCCGCTTCCCGCGTTTTGCCGGTGCTTTCGGCTGGATGCTCAAACCACTTATAGCTTATCGGCTGCGCCGTGAGTTTGCCGGCGTCAGTTCGGTTGCAACCTTGCAGGACAAGGTCGAGTTTTATGTCGACCACACCATCGAGCGGGCCACTGACGGCGTGACCTACACCGGGGTCGAACAATTCAAGTCCGGCCGTGCCTATCTGTTCCTGGCCAACCACCGCGACATCGTCATGGACCCGGCCTTCGTCAACTACGCGATCTACCACGCCGGCCTGCCGACGCCGCGTATCGCGATTGGCGACAACCTGCTGCAAAAGCCCTTCGTCAGCGATCTGATGCGCCTGAACAAGAGCTTTATCGTGCACCGTTCCATCAGCGGTCGGCGCGAGAAAATGGCGGCGTATCAGTTGCTGTCGGCCTATATCAATCACTCGATCCTCAACGACTGCCAGTCGATCTGGATCGCCCAGGCCGAAGGCCGCGCCAAGGACGGTGACGACCGTACCGAGTCGGCGATCCTCAAGATGTTCCACATGAGCCGCAAGGACGAGCCGTTTGGCGAGGTCATCAAGTCGCTGAACCTGACGCCGGTGTCGATCAGCTACGAATACGACCCGTGCGATCAGGCCAAGGCCCGCGAGCTGTACATCCGCGCCACCACCGGCAGCTACACCAAGGTGCCCGGCGAGGACGATGCGAGCATCGCCAAAGGCATCACCGGCTACAAAGGCCGGGTCCACGTGAACTTCGCGGCACCGATCAGCGAGCTGTTCGAAGACACCAAGCAACTGGCAATCGAGATGGACCGGCAGATCCTCGGCGGTTACCGGTTGTTCCCGGTGCACTACCTGGCGTACGCCCAATGGAGCAACGCCGACCCGCAACTGCAGGTGCCGAGCGCAGCCACACTGTTCCCGGCCGAGGAACTGGCCAAGGCCCAGCAAGAATGGCAAAGCCGCCTCGATGCCTGCCCCGAGGAACATCGGCCATTCCTGGTGCTGCAATACGCAACACCGGTGCGCAATCAGTACCGGGTCAAAGCGGGTTTGCCGCTGTAAGGTTTCGGCTGAATACAAAAACGGCGCCTCGGGGCGCCGTTTTCATGTGCGATGCGAACTCAAAAATGCCGGCTGGCCCACGACAGCAGTAGTGCCAAGGCCAGGCAGGCAAAGCCGAAACGGTAGCAAAACCGGTTCAGGCGCAGCGTCGCGATGTCGAGAAACAGCAGCGGCTCATCGATCGCCCGTACCGCGCTTTGTGCCGCCAGGTTCTTCAGCGCCAACCGTTCGCGACGACGGGTCACGTGCAACAACCAGGCACCGGGCAAGGCGATCAACAACGCAAAAAGATTCATCAGGCTCCCGGGATGGGCGCTGACAGCAGACCAGCTCATATACAGCGACATCATGCCCCTCACGTAAAAAACAGCACTTGTGGCCTGAAAACAGCGGCAAGTGGCCAGACGTTTTTTACGCCCTGCGCTTTGCACTCCAGTGACCGGTAATTTACTGATTAATGCGCACTGTCACCTGAACGTCACCTTAACAAGCCAGTCTGTCGCCCCTCGTAACCGACAAGGAGCCTGTCATGCTGCACGCAGAAATCCAGGATCGCCTCTACCTCATCACCCCCAGCGACGAACAACAAAACCTCGTCGGCAGCCTCGCCTTCAACGTCCAGGACCGCCACTGGCTCGTCTACTGCGCCCTGGGCGGCCACCCACACGCCGACCTGCCGGAAACCGACCTGCTGACTGGCATGAGCATGCTGGATTTTTATGTAGAAGCGGCCTAAAAGCCGCGCCCCTCCCCCCCCACCACTCAGGCCGGCCGGTAGGCCGCCGTGCTGTTGCTGTTGATCTTGATCTTGATCTACCCGCCCCTTCGGCAGGCCGAGCGGAGGTGTTCATCAGGGGGTGGGCGCGCAGCGCCGTACGGCGCAGCCGGACACATCGAGAGGAGGTCGTCGCGCAGCAGACCGTAGGCGATGCCCCCTGATGGACGCCGGAGGGGACGCCGAGCATTAGCGAGGTGCCGTACGCTTGGGGCGAAGCGTTTTGGTTACTTTTGGGCGTCTGCAAAAGTGACACGCTGTAAGAGCGGAACCCTAAGTGGCCGTTACCGCAGGAATGGATATGTACACCTGCAAGAGGTTGGTCGGCTGTCAGGCCGCCTTCGCGAGCAAGCCCGCTCCCACAGTAGAACTGTGTACATTTGCAAGAGATTGGTCGGCTGTCAGGCCGCCATCGCAGGCAAGCCAGCTCCCACAGTTGAACTGTGTACACCTGCGGGAGATTGGTCGACTGTCGGGGCGCCTTCGCGAGCAGGCTCGCTCCCACAGAAAGCCCCCAAAAACCAGCAGGCACAAAAAACCCGGTGCCATCGCTGGTACCGGGTTTCTTGAAGACAGCCAACCGTTATTGGGCGAGCATCTGCCCCACCGTCGGATCCTTGAACAACCGGGTCAACGCATCGCTCAACACATCGCTCACCAGCTTGGTGTTGGTTTCCTGATTCGGCGCCATACCAAAACGCTGATTCAGCGAAGCCGCATAACGGCCGCTGTAACGATGATTGGCATTCTGCACGTCAGAGCGGAAAGCCGCGCCAATCGTCGCCTCAGTCACATACATGCCTTCTTTGGGCGACTGATACGTCAGCTCCGCCAGCGTCACCGTCAACTGCGGCGCGTTGTAGGCATTAGGCGTTGGCGTGAAACCCAGCAAACGCACAGCCGCTTCGGCCTGGGCCTGCAACTTCGGCAGGATTTGCGCACCCTGCACCGTGATTGCACTGGTTTCAGGGTACAGGCCACCACGAGTGCCCAACGTTGGCGACGGACGGCCATCGACCACCCTCACCACCACCGGCTGACCATGCCCGACCGGCGCCAACTGAGTCGTCAGTTTCGGCTCCGGGGCTAGTTGTTGCGGGCTGTTGGCGCAGCCAACCAGGGTCAAGCTGGTCACAGTGATCAAACCGAACAACAGGCGTTGCAACATGCGCTACTCTCCAGATACAAATACAGACAGACCCGCAGTATAGCGGGCGGCAGCGCCTTCGAACCAGCAACCCTGAACACTTGCTGCAGAGACACGCAATGTCACTGGTCTCGGGGGCTCCGTAACACCAGTGTCATGCTGCACTGCTAACTTCAAGGCCGTCTCACGCTGAAGGCATTGCCATGCAATTGCTTTGGTCACTATTCGCTCCACGCCACAAATGTAGTCCATCTGACCGAACGGCTAATAAAAGTCATTAAACACGACCATTTCCCTGCGTTTCTTCGCTACAATCTCCCCCCGATTATAAGGACGTCTCCTGATCGGGCCTCGCAGCATCGTCAATGCGCTTGTATTGACACCCCCGCACCGCCCACAGAGAGCCGCCCACACAGATCGAGTGAAGCTGGCGAGCTTGCTGTTTATCCTGCAAACCACCACTTTTCGCGAATCTGCCAGAGCTGTCGTTACGCTCGGTCACTGAGCTGTTTGCCCGTTTTGCCTGCCCTGTATCCCATGGCGGCAATCCATCCGGGCACGGTGCCAGGCTGGGACAGCCCTTTTTTGAGGTTCACGTCTTCAAAAGAGCGTGAAAAAAACGGGTTTTCACAACTTCACAAGAGTGTGGCGAGCAAATGAATAGTTTTGCGTCAGAACATGCACCATTAGCGTCTACAACAGCCCAACGACACAGGACCGAGTACTCCTCAAGAACTGGAGCCTGAAGCCTGTCCACTACGGATTTGGTTGCACAAACGGACGTATCGACCATAAGTCGAATTGCCTCCCGCGCGCTGAAGTGAGTTCATAGGAACCCTGAGCCCGGTAGGTAGCGTCTGTCGAAGTTGCAAAAAATTGCGAAGATTCGGACATGGCGATCCTGGCCATGGGTGACCCGGGGCTCTACAGAGCATGCCCCGTCACGCCTGGCAGCTATGCCGACAATTTGGTGCTGCAGATTTTGGAGACGCGTTAAATGGCGCATAACGAAGCAGTCGACGTAGTACTGGTTGGGGCCGGCATCATGAGTGCCACCCTTGCTGTATTGCTCAAAGAGCTCGACCCCGCGATCAAGCTGGAAGTCGTCGAGCTGATGGATTCCGGTGCCGCGGAGAGTTCCAACCCGTGGAACAACGCCGGTACCGGGCACGCCGGGCTATGTGAGCTGAACTACACGCCACAGGCCGCTGACGGCAGCGTCGACATCAAGAAAGCCGTGCACATCAACACCCAGTTCGAGGTGTCGAAGCAGTTCTGGTCCTACCTGACCCGAAAAGGCACCTTCGGCTCGTCGAAATCCTTCATCAGCCCGGTCCCGCACCTGAGCTTCGTGCAAGGTGAGGCTGGCGTTTCGTTCCTCAAGGAACGTTTCAAGGTGCTGAGCAAGCACCACGCCTTCAGCGAGATGGAGTACACCGAAGACAAGGCAAAAATGGCCGAATGGATGCCATTGATGATGCCTGGTCGTCCGGCCGACGAAGTCATCGCCGCGACCCGCGTAATAAACGGCACCGACGTCAACTTCGGCGCCCTGACCAATCAACTGCTCAAGCACCTGACCAGCGCACCCGACGCCCAGGTCAAGTACTGCAAGCGCGTGACCGGTCTCAAGCGTAACGGCAACGGCTGGACCGTCAGCATCAAGGACGTCAACAGCGGCAACACCCGCGAAGTCGATGCCAAGTTCGTGTTCCTCGGTGCTGGCGGCGCGGCCTTGCCGTTGTTGCAGGCTTCGGGCATCGAAGAAAGCAAAGGTTTCGGCGGTTTCCCGATCAGCGGCCAATGGCTGCGTTGCGACAACCCGGAAGTGGTCAAGCACCACCAGGCCAAGGTCTACAGCCAGGCAGCAGTGGGTTCGCCACCGATGTCGGTGCCGCACCTGGACACCCGTGTCGTCGATGGCCAGAAGTCCCTGCTGTTCGGACCTTACGCCGGCTTCACCACCAAGTTCCTCAAGCACGGTTCGTTCATGGACCTGCCGATGTCGGTTCGCGTCGGCAACATCGGCCCGATGCTGGCCGTGGCGAAAAACAACATGGACCTGACCAAGTACCTGGTCAGCGAAGTGATGCAGTCGATGGAACAACGCCTGGAATCGCTGCGCCGCTTCTACCCTCAAGCCAAGGCCGAAGACTGGCGTCTGGAAGTCGCTGGCCAACGCGTGCAGATCATTAAGAAAGACCCGAAAAAAGGCGGCATCCTGCAGTTCGGTACCGAACTGGTAGCCGCGAAGGATGGGTCGCTTGCCGCGCTGCTCGGTGCCTCGCCTGGCGCGTCGGTCACGGTGTCGATCATGCTTGAGCTGATCGAAAAGTGCTTCCCGAACAAAGCCAAGGGTGAGTGGGCGGCCAAGCTGGCCGAAATCTTCCCGGCCCGGGAAAAAGTCCTGGAAACCGACGCTGCGCTGTATCGCAAGATCAATGCGCAGAACAACATCGCGCTGGAACTGGTTGAAGAAAGCAGCGAGACCCCAAGCTTCGCTTGAGGCCCGCCCTCTTCTCCCAAAAAAGAAAAACGCCCCGTTCTCGTTGAGAGCGGGGCGTTTTTGTTATCGCCACCTGTAGGAGCGGGTCAGCCGCGAGCCTTGTTGATCAACTCGATGTAGTCGGCGGCATTACGCTGATCCTGGATCAGGGCAACGAAGTCCTTGCCGTGCTCGTCCTTGCCGTCCAGGTCATAACCGGCTTCGACGAAGAACGCCAGGAAACGCTCGAAATCGTCGATACGCAGGCCACGGTAGGCCTTGATCAGTTTGTGCAGAGACGGTGAAGTTGCGTCGACCGGTTCAAAATCGAGGAACAATTTGATCTGCGCATCGCCGATCTCGTCACCAATCACCTGTTTCTTATCTTTACGCATTGCCGACTCCAGCTCGCAGACATCTCACGGGGCGGGCAGTTTACCCCTGCCCCGCCCCAAGCCTCAACGACCAGCACTCAATGCGTGCGCCGGGACAATACGCCTGACGGAAAAGCGCTTGGTGCGCTGACGCGCTCGTATACAATATTCGCCATCACGCCTGCCGGGATTCATTCACGTGCCTCTACCCAGCTTCAATGCCCCCAATCTGGGGATTGTGCCTTCAGCGTCGGAAGTCATCGTCAAGCATCTGCGCGAGGCCATCATCGGCGGTCACTTTGCCGAAGACGAACCAATCCGTCAGGACGACATCGCCCGCTTGTTCAACGTCAGCAAGATCCCCGTGCGCGAGGCGCTCAAACGCCTTGAGGCGGAAGGCCTGGTGCAGTTTCAACGCAACAAGGGCGCGGTGGTGACGAAGATTTCCGAGCCCGAGCTGGCGCAGATCTTTGAAGTCCGGGTGCTGCTGGAGGTCCAGGCGATTCGCCTGGCCGTGCCGAACATGACCGAAGCCACGTTCGCCCGCGCCGAAAGTATCTGTGCCGAGTTCCTCGACGAAAACAACATCGGGCGCTGGGCCGAGCTGAACTGGGCGCTGCACGCCTGCCTCTACGAGCCGGCGCAGCGGCCGTTCCTGCTCAACCTGATTCGCTCGATTCACGACAAGGTCGAACGCTACCTGCGCATGCAGATGAGTTTTTCCGAAGGCAAGGACCGTGCGGACCACGAGCACCGCGACATCATCGCCGCGTGCCGGGCCGGTGACACCGACAAAGCCGCCGAATTGATCGAGCAGCACATCATTGGCGTGTGCCGCACGCTCTATGAACACCTACCCAATGCCCCCGCGCGGATCTGATCGGGTGTGCCGATTTCGTCATCGGTAACGGTTAAAACCCTCAAGCCATCCCGCGCCTCAAACGCCAGTCTTGCACAGACATTTCCTGTGCAAGGTAGCGCCCTTCATGAAACGTATCCACGTCCTCGACTCTCACACTGGCGGTGAACCGACACGCCTGGTCATCGCCGGTTTCCCGGAACTGGGAAGCGGCTCCATGGCCGATCGCAAGCGCCGCCTCGCCGAAGAGCACGACCACTGGCGCACCGCCACAGTACTTGAACCGCGCGGCAGCGATGTGCTGGTCGGCGCCCTGCTCTGCGAGCCACAGGATCCCGGCGCCTGTGCCGGGGTGATTTTCTTCAATAACAGCGGTTACCTCGGCATGTGCGGTCACGGCACGATTGGCCTGGTGGCCTCGCTGGCGTATCTCAAACGCATCGAGCCTGGCGTGCACCGGATCGAAACCCCGGTCGGCACGGTCGAGGCAACGTTGCACGCAGATCGCTCGGTCAGCGTGCGTAACGTCCCGGCCTATCGCTATCGCAAAGCCGTGTCGCTGACACTGCCGGGTTACGGCACCGTCAGCGGCGACATCGCCTGGGGCGGCAACTGGTTTTTCCTGATCGCCGAACACGGCCAACGCATTGCCAGCGACAACCTCGAAGCCCTGACCGCCTACACCTGGGCGGTCCGAGAAGCGCTGGAGAACCAGGGCATTCGCGGCGAGGACGGCGGCGAAATCGATCACATCGAGCTGTTTGCCGACGACCCGGTGGCCGACAGCCGCAACTTTGTCCTCTGCCCTGGCAAAGCCTACGACCGCTCGCCTTGCGGCACTGGCACCAGCGCCAAGCTGGCGTGCCTGGCAGCCGACGGCAAATTGCAGCCCGGTGAAGTCTGGCGCCAGGCCAGTGTGATCGGYAGCCAGTTCGAAGCCAGCTACGAACGGCTCGACGAGCAACGCATCATTCCGACGATTCGCGGTCGCGCCCACATGAGTGGCGAGAGCCACTTGTTGCTGGAGGAAGACGACCCGTTCGTGTGGGGCATCGGTTCATGAATGCCGACGTCATTGTCATCGGCGCCGGCATTGTCGGCAGTGCCTGTGCCTTTGAGCTGGCGCAACGCGGGCTCGACGTGCTGGTGCTCGACAGTCAGCGCGGCGGCGCCACGGCAGTCGGTATGGGTCACCTGGTGGCGATGGATGACAACCCGGCCGAACTGGCGCTGAGCCAATACTCCATCGAGCTCTGGCGGCAATGGGCGCCACGTCTGGACCCCGATTGCGCCTACCGCAATTGCGGCACGCTGTGGCTGGCCGCCAATGACGAGGAAATGGCCGGCGCCGAGCACAAACGTCAGACGCTCAAGGCTCGCGGCATCGCCTGCGAAATGCTCGACCCGCGAGCACTTTACGACGCCGAGCCAATGCTCCGTCCCGGCCTGAGTGGCGCGCTGAAGGTCAGCGGCGACGGCATTCTCTATGCGCCAAACGCCGCGCATTGGCTGCTTAACCAAAGCGCTGGGCGGATCACGCGGCGCACAGTGGAGGTCACGCAGGTCGACGGCAATCAGTTGCGCTTGAGCAGCGGCGAGCGGTTGCGTGCCGAAGCGGTGGTATTGGCCAACGGTATTCACGCCACCGAGCTGTGCCGCGACCTGCCGATTAGGCCGAAGAAGGGTCATCTGCTGATTACCGACCGTTACCCCGGCAAGATCCATCATCAGCTAGTCGAACTGGGCTATGTCACCAGTGCTCACGCCAGCGAAGGCACCTCGGTGGCCTTCAATGCCCAGCCGCGTCCGACCGGGCAGCTCTTTCTCGGCTCATCGCGTCAGTTCGACACCACCGACCTGAGCGTCGAACCGGCCGTGTTGGCGCGCATGCTGCGCCGGGCGATCGACTATTTGCCGGAGTTGGCCGGGATGAACGCTATCCGCAGCTGGACCGGCCTGCGCGCGGCCACGCCCGATGGCTTGCCGCTGCTCGGCGAACATCCACAGCAAGCGGGTTTGTGGCTGGCGGCCGGGCATGAAGGGTTGGGCGTGACTACGGCCCCCGGCAGCGCACAGCTGTTGGCCGCGCAGTTGTGTAATTCCACCCCGACCATCGACCCGACGCCCTACCTGCCGGGGCGTTTCCTGACCACTGCACAAGGGTTACGCGCATGATTGAAGTGAGTCTCGACGGCCGCAGTGTATCGGTCGACGCCGGTACAACGGTTGCGGCGCTGCTCTATCTGGCAGGCGACGGCTGCAGCCGAACCTCGGTCAGCGGCCAGCGCCGGGCACCTTTTTGCGGGATGGGGGTTTGCCAGGAGTGTCGGGTGAACATCGACGGTCAGCGCCGCCTCGCCTGCCAGACCACCTGCCGCACAGGCATGCGCGTGGAGACCCGGCCATGAACGTCGAGCTGCTGATTATCGGCGCAGGGCCGGCAGGCATGGCGGCAGCGTTGGCCGCCGCACCGAGCGGCGCACGCATCGCCATCATTGATGACAACCCGGCACCCGGTGGGCAAATCTGGCGTGATGGCGTTAACGCACACTTGCCGGCCAGTGCCCAGGCTCATCGCCAGAAACTGGCAGCGGCGAGTAACGTGCAGGTGTTCAACTCGACACGCGTGGTCGCCTTGGCCGGCCCGAAAAAACTCTTGCTGGAAGACCCTGAACACGGCTGGATCATTGAGTACGAGCAACTGATTCTGTGCACCGGTGCCCGTGAACTGTTGCTGCCGTTTCCTGGCTGGACCTTGCCCGGCGTCACCGGCGCAGGCGGCTTGCAAGCGCTGATCAAGGGCGGCATGCCGCTGGCCGGCGAGCGGCTGGTGATTGCCGGCAGTGGCCCGCTGCTGCTGGCCAGCGCCGCTACCGCGAAAAAGGCGGGCGCTCAGGTTCTGCGGATTGCCGAACAAGCGCCACTGCATGCGGTCGCCGGGTTCGCCTTGCAACTGCGCAAATGGCCGGCCAAAGGCCTGCAAGCGCTTCAACTGTTCGATCGTCACTACCGCTGCGACAGTCATGTCCTCGAAGCCTATGGCGACAGTCACCTGCAAGGCGTTCGCCTGAACTGTCGGGGGCGGATCGTCGACATCCCCTGCGAGCGACTGGCCTGCGGCTTCGGCCTGATCCCCAATACCCAATTGGCCCAAGCGCTGGGCTGCGAATTAAAGGACAACGCAATTGCCGTCGACACCAACCAGCTCAGTAGCCTGAACGGGCACTATGCGGCGGGCGAATGCACAGGTTTCGGTGGCAGTGAGCTGGCGCTGGTCGAAGGCGCCATTGCCGGGCTGATGGCCGTCGGCGAAGTGCAGCAGGCCCGCGCACTCTGGCCGCAACGACAGCGCTGGCAAGCGTTCGCCGATCAGTTACGGCGCAGCTTTGCCTTGCGCGATGAACTCAAACAGCTGGCAACGCCTGACACGCTGGTCTGCCGTTGTGAAGACGTGGCGCTGTCGGCGCTCAAGACTTGCACCGGCTGGAACCAGGCCAAACTGCACACCCGTTGCGGCATGGGCGCTTGCCAGGGGCGAGTCTGTGGCGCGGCGACCCGCTACCTGTTCGACTGGCCACACCCGGCGCCACGTCCGCCGTTTTCCCCAACGCGCATCGACACACTGTTGCAGCTGGCCGAGCTTCCCAATGGCGCGTCCGTCACCGTAGAGTAAGGCCCTCATCCCTGCGGGCCGCCACCAGATGACGTTCCCCCTGCCACTGCCCTGCCCCCGCGACCTGCCCGAGCTATTGGGCAGTTTGCAATTGATCACGCCGCTGCTCGATGCCATGCCCGGTGTGGTGTTCTTCATCAAGGACACCGCCGCCCGCTACGTGCTGATCAATCAGACCCTGGCCCAGCGCTGTGGCGCCAAAGAACCCAACGCGCTTCTCGGCAAGACGGCTGAGCAGGTGTTTCCCGCGCACTTCGGCCCGCATTACACCGAGCAGGACCGGCGGGTACTGAGTGACGGCAGCCCGTTGAGCGATCAACTGGAATTGCACCTTTACCCTGGCCGCGAACCTGGCTGGTGCCTGACCCACAAACTGGCGCTGCGCGATACACAGGGGCGCATCATCGGCATGGCGGGGATTTCCTACGATTTGCTCGCGCCCCAGTCCAGTCATCCGGCTTACGAAAAACTCGCGGCGGTCGACGGGCATATCCGCGAGCACTACGCACAACACATCGCGCTCGGTGAACTCACGGCCCTCAGCGGGTTTTCCGTGGCGCAACTGGAGCGCCTGTGCAAACGGATCTTCCAGCTGACACCCCGGCAGATGATTCACAAGGCACGCCTGGGTGCAGCCACGCAACTGCTGTCGGGCGAACTGCCGATCACCGAGATCGCCCTGCGTTGCGGCTACACCGACCACAGCGCCTTCAGCCGCCAGTTCAAGGCGCTCACCGGCGTGTCCCCTTCGCAGTACCGCGATAACCATCGCTGACTGTTACCCGTTACTGCGCACCCCGCCAAACCCTGCTCCCTTTTGTGACACGACACCCATCGTCGAGGCATTCGTCTTCGCCGCGTATGTCCCTGGCCGGAATCTGCGTCGCTGGCGGCTGGCGTCTGTTTCGGGCCTTGCAGGCTGTCGAAGGTTTAACCCGATGTAGCTTGCAGTTTTTTGGCACACCCAGTGCATATCAAATATCGTATACGAAATTCTAAATACCAATTTGATAAGAACTGCCCAACGCTCGACACCATCCGACAACGAGGCCCCTTATGAAAAATCCTGCACCCGCCGTCTTCATTACCGCCCTGCTGAGCAGCGCGTTCATCGCCCAGGCCCAGGCCGACAAACTCGACGACATCATCGAGTCCGGCAGCTTGCGTTGCGCGGTCACCCTGGACTTCCCGCCGATGGGTTTTCGCGATGAGAAGAACACCCCGGCCGGCTTCGATGTCGACTACTGCAATGACCTGGCAAAAACCCTCGGGGTCAAAGCCGAGATTGTCGAGACGCCGTTCCCGGACCGAATCCCGGCACTGGTTTCCGGCCGCGCCGACGTGATCGTTGCCTCCACCTCCGACACCCTGGAGCGGGCCAAGACCGTGGGCATGACCATTCCCTACTTCGCCTTCCAGATGGTGGTACTGACCCGCAGCGACGCCGGGATCAAGTCCTACGATGACCTCAAGGGCCATTCGGTGGGCGGCCCGGCTGGCACGTTCGAAGCCATCGCACTGGAAAACGACGTGAAGAAATGGGCCAACGCCAAGGGTGCTTTCCATGCCTACCAGTCGCTGGCCGACGCGGTGCTTGCCCTGAGCCAGGGACAGATCGACGCGACGACCGTGACCTCGACAGTCGCCTCGTCACTGATCAAGTCCGGCAAGTACAAAAACCTCAGCGTCGCCGGCACCGCGCCGTATGACATCGACTACGTGTCGCTGGGCGCCAAGCGCAATGAGTTCGGCCTGATCAACTACCTCAACCTGTTCGTCAACCACCAGGTGCGCTCCGGGCGGTATCAGGAGTTGTTCGCGCAATGGGTCGGCGGCACCGCGCCACAGCTGACGGCCAGCGGCGTTTACCGCTAAGGACTGCATAGCAGAGGGGACGGGGGTTACCCGGAATGTCAGTCAAGCGCAGAACCTGTGGCGAGGGAGCTTGCTCCCGCTGGRCTGCGTAGCAGTCCCATTTTCAGGGCCGCTCCGCGCCGCGGATCACTCTGGAAATCGCGGTGCTGTCGATGTTGGCCGGCACGCTGATCGCCATGTTCCTGGCCCTCGGCCAACTGTCCGAAAAGCGCCTGTTGCGGGCGATGGCCGCCAGTTGGGTGTCGATTGCACGCAACACGCCAGCCCTGTTCCAGGTGTACATCCTGTACTTCGGCCTCGGCGCCTTCGGCATTCACATGGGCTCATGGCTGGCGTTGCTGATCGGCATTACCTTCAACAACGCCGGCTACCTGGCGGAGACCTTTCGCGGCGGCCTCAACGCCGTGCCGGAAACCCAATTGCGCGCCGCCCGCTCGCTGGGCATGAGCGCACCGAAGGCTTATCGGCTGGTGGTCCTACCGCAATTGCTGCGCGTGGTGTTTTACCCACTGACCAATCAAATGGTCTGGGCCTTGCTGATGACGTCACTGGGCGTAGTGGTCGGCCTGACCAGCGACCTGACCGGCGTGACCCAGGCGCTGAACGTGAAGACCTTTCGCACCTTCGAGTTCTTCGCCATCGCCGCCGTTCTCTACTTCGTCCTGGCCAAGCTGGTGGTGTTGATCGCCCGCCTGCTGGCCTGGCGTTTGTTTCGGTACTAGGAGGTCTGCATGTACACCTCAAGTTTTACCTCGGGCGACTTCCTCTACCTGCTGCAAGGTGCCGGCACCACGCTGTTGCTGACGTTCTGGGCGATGTTGATCGGCACGTTGCTGGGCGTCGCCTGTGGCCTGGTTCGGGCGTTGCTGCCGCGTGTGAGTCTGCCGCTGGCCTGGGTGCTGGATGTGTTTCGCAGCGTGCCGTTGCTGATTCAGTTTGTGCTGCTCAACTCGTTCAAGTCGATCGTCGGCCTGAACTGGAGCGCGTTCACCGTGGCCTGCGTGATCCTCGGCGCCTACTCCACCGCCTACTGCGCAGAAATCGTCCGCGGCGGCGTGCTCTCGGTGCCGTTGAGCACACGGCGGGCCGCCCGTTCGCTGGGCCTCAGTCACCGCCAGGACTTGCTGCACATTGTCTTGCCGATGGCCACGCGGGTGGCGTTTCCGGGCTGGATCAACCTGACACTGGCGGTCATGAAAGACACCTCGCTGGTGCTCTGGATCGGCATCGTCGAATTGCTGCGCGCTTCGCAAACCATCGTCACCCGGCTCCAGGAACCGTTGTTCGTCCTGGCCCTGGCCGGCCTTATCTACTACGTCATGAGCCTGGTGATCGCTCGTCTGGGTGCGCGGCTCGAACAGAGGTGGCAGGAAAATGATTGAGATCGAGAACGTTCGTAAATCCTTCGGCAACCTGGAAGTCGTCAAGGGTGTCGACCTGACCGTGAACAAAGGCGAAGTGCTGTCGATCATCGGTGGCTCGGGCTCGGGCAAATCGACCTTGCTGATGTGCATCAACGGCCTGGAAGCCATTCAGGGCGGGCAGATCCGCGTCGACGGCACGCCGGTGCATGCCAGCGGCACCGACCTGAACAAGTTGCGGCAGAAAATCGGCATTGTCTTCCAGCAATGGAACGCCTTCCCGCACCTCACGGTGATGGAGAACGTGATGCTCGCCCCGCGCAAGGTGCTCGGTAAAAGCCGCCAGGAAGCAGAAGAAATTGCAGTGCGCCAGCTGACCCACGTGGGCCTCGGCGACAAGCTCAAGGTGTTTCCGAGCAAGCTCTCCGGCGGTCAGCAACAGCGCATGGCGATTGCCCGGGCGCTGGCCATGTCGCCGGACTACATGCTGTTCGACGAGGCCACTTCGGCCCTCGACCCGCAACTGGTCGGCGAAGTGCTGGACACCATGCGCCTGCTCGCCGAGGAAGGCATGACCATGGTCCTGGTGACCCACGAAATCCGCTTCGCCCGGGATGTGTCGGATCGGGTGGCGTTCTTTCGCGACGGCAAGATCCACGAAATCGGTTCACCGGACCAGGTGATCGGCCAGCCGCAACGCGCGGAAACCGCCGACTTCCTGAAGTCGGTGTTGTAACCCACAGTCAGGCCTCAGGAGACAATCATGCGTTCGAGCAAGATCATTCATGTGGTGAGTTGCCACGCCGAAGGTGAAGTCGGTGACGTTATCGTCGGCGGCGTCGCACCACCACCCGGCGCAACCCTCTGGGAGCAGTCGCGCTGGATTGCCGAGGACCAGACCCTGCGCAACTTCGTGCTGAACGAGCCGCGCGGCGGAGTCTTTCGCCACGTCAATCTGTTGGTGCCGGCCAAGGACCCGCGGGCCGACATGGCGTGGATCATCATGGAACCGGCGGACACACCGCCGATGTCCGGCTCCAACTCGCTGTGCGTGGCCACGGTACTGCTCGACAGCGGCATTTTACCGATGACCGAACCGCTGACCCGGCTGGTGCTCGAAGCCCCGGGCGGCTTGATCGAAGTGACTGCCCAGTGTCGCAACGGCAAGGCCGAGCGGGTCGAGGTGCGGAACGTGGTGTCGTTTGCCGACAAGCTCGATGCCTGGATCGAAGTCGAAGGCCTCGGCTCGCTGCAAGTCGATACTGCCTATGGCGGCGACAGCTTTGTGATCGTCGATGCCCAGCGCCTGGGCTTCTCGCTGACCGCCGACGAAGCCGCGGACCTGGTCGCCAGCGGCCTGAAGATTACTCAAGCGGCCAATGAACAATTGGGTTTCGTGCACCCGCTGAACCCCGATTGGGAGCATATTTCCTTCTGCCAGATCGCCGCGCCGCTCGACCGCACCAACGGCGTGGCCAGTGCCGCCAATGCGGTGGTGATCCGCCCCGGCAAGATCGATCGCTCGCCCTGCGGCACCGGTTGCTCGGCGCGCATGGCGGTGCTGCACGCCAAAGGCCAACTGGCAGTGGGCGAGGTGTTCATCGGGCGCTCGATCATCGGTTCCGAGTTTCGTTGCCGGATCGACAGCACCAGCGAAATCGCCGGCCGTCCGGCCATTATCCCCTGCCTGTCCGGGCGCGCCTGGATCACCGGCACCCACCAACATCTGCTCGACCCAAGCGATCCTTGGCCGGGCGGTTATCGACTGTCCGACACCTGGCCCGTCGAACTGGCTATTTGAAGCAACGTACCTGGCAAAACCCTTTGAACCCCATGGCACATTCAGTGCTCAATTTAAACGTATACGAAATACTAAATAGTCATCATCGGAGGCAACATGAGCAAGCACGTTAACTGGAGCGGCGTTTTCCCTGCGGTCACTACCCAGTTCAACCCGGACTTTTCTATCGACTATGAAGGCACGCACAAGGTCATCAGCGGGCTGGTGCGTGACGGCGTGTCGGGGCTGGTGATCTGCGGCACCGTCGGCGAGAACACCTCGCTGAGCACCGAAGAAAAAATCAGCCTGGTGGAAGTCGCCAGGGACGCCGCCGCGGGTCGGGTGCCGGTGATCTCCGGTGTCGCCGAATTCACCAGCGCCAACGCCAGCAAGGTCGCCAAGGAAATCCAGCGCGTGGGTGCCGACGGCATCATGCTGATGCCAGCGCTGGTCTACTCCTCGAAACCCTTCGAGACCGCTGCGCACTTTCGCAGCGTCGCCGCCAGCATCGACCTGCCGGTGATGGTCTACAACAACCCGCCGATCTACAAAAACGATGTCACCCCGGACATCCTGATCTCCCTGGCCGACTGCGACAACGTCGTCTGCTTCAAGGACTCCTCGGGCGATACCCGGCGCTTCATCGATGTGCGCAATGAAGTCGGCGACCGCTTTGTGCTGTTCGCCGGGCTCGATGACGTGGTGCTCGAAAGCATTGCCGTCGGTGCGGTGGGCTGGGTTTCCGGGATGTCCAACGCCTTCCCGAAAGAAGGCGAGACGCTGTTCCGCCTGGCCCGCGATGGCCGCTTCAAAGAGGCCATGCCGATCTACGAATGGTTCATGCCGCTGCTGCACCTCGATGCCCGCCCGGACCTGGTGCAATGCATCAAGCTCTGTGAGGAACTGATGGGCCGCGGCACGGCGCTGACCCGTCCACCTCGCCTGGGTCTGCTTGACCACGAGCGCAGCGAGGTCGAGGCGCTGGTCAAGGCTGCGCTCGCCAACCGCCCGAGCTTGCCGGACGTCGGTCTGTAACCGCCCCTCCCCACTGCCGCGCTCGGTATCGAGCGCGGCCATGCCGAGCATTTTTTATGTCCGCCATTATCGGCCACAACTTTATCGGCTTCGGCCGCAGCGCCGCAGGTGATCAGGTCCTGCACAGCGTCGACGCCCACAGCGGTGAACCGCTGCCCTATGGCTTCAGCCAGGCCAGCATCGAGGAAGTCGACAACGCCGCACACTTCGCCGCCAGGGCCTACCCGATTTATCGCAACCTGCCTGCCACGGTGCGCGCCGGTTTTCTCGAGACGATCGCCGAAGAAATTGACGCCCTGGGCGATGACTTCATCGCCATCGTCTGCCGCGAGACGGCCCTGCCCGCTGCGCGGATTCAGGGCGAACGGGCGCGAACCAGCGGCCAGTTGCGGCTGTTCGCCCGAGTGCTGCGTCAAGGCGACTTCCTCGGAGCGCGTATCGACCGTGCCCTGCCTGAGCGCCAACCGTTGCCACGGCCTGATTTGCGCCAATGGCGCATTGGCCTGGGCCCGGTGGCGGTGTTCGGTGCGAGCAACTTTCCGCTGGCGTTTTCCACCTCCGGCGGCGACACCGCCGCCGCCCTGGCCGCCGGCTGCCCGGTGGTGTTCAAGGCCCACAGCGGGCATATGGCAACCGCCGAACTGGTGGCGGCAGCGATCATTCGCGCAGCGCAGCGCAGTGGTATGCCCGAGGGCGTGTTCAACATGATTTATGGCGCGGGCGTCGGTGAGGCGCTGGTCAAACACCCGGCGATCCAGGCGGTGGGGTTCACCGGCTCGCTCAAAGGTGGCCGGGCGCTGTGCGACATGGCCGCTGCACGGCCGCAACCGATACCGGTGTTTGCCGAGATGTCGAGCATCAACCCGGTGCTGCTGCTACCCGCCGCACTCGCGGCTCGCAGCGCAAGCATCGCCAGTGAGTTGAGCGCTTCGATCGTGCTGGGGGGCGGCCAGTTCTGTACCAATCCGGGGTTGATCATCGGCCTGCGTTCGGCGGCGTTCAGCGCTTTCATCGAACAACTCACCGCGCAAATCAATGAAAAACCGCCCCAGACCCTGCTCAACAGCGGTACCCGGCGTAGCTATGAAGGCGGCGTGCAACGCTTGCTGGAGCATCCACGGGTGACGCGTTTGAGCGGCGCCTGCACGTCAGGCAATCAGGTGCAGCCGCAGTTGTTCAGGGCTGACGTCAGCCTGCTGCTTGAAGGGGACGAAGTGCTGCAAGAGGAGGTTTTCGGCCCGGCCAGCATCGTGCTGGAGGTGGCCGACGAGGGAGAACTCAGGTTGGCGCTGCTGGCCTTGCACGGGCAATTGACCGCTACGCTGATCGCTGATCCGCAAGACCTGGCGCTGTGCGCGCAGCTGATACCGATCCTCGAACAGAAAGCCGGACGCCTGCTGCTCAACGGTTATCCGACCGGTGTCGAAGTGTGCGATGCAATGGTCCACGGCGGACCGTATCCCGCGACGTCGGATGCTCGCGGCACCTCGGTCGGCAGCCTGGCAATCGAGCGCTTCCTGCGACCGGTGTGCTATCAGAACTGCCCGGACAGGTTACTGCCGGACGCCCTGAAGAACGCCAATCCATTGGGTATTTTGCGGCTGGTCGATGGGGTGTATACCCGCGAGGAGCTGAATCAAGCGGGTTGATGCCCGCTGTTCACTGTCAGTCGAACTGCGCGCGCATCCAGGCGAGATAGTCAGCAACGCCGGGCTCGCCTTCGCGGGGTGCCCAATGCGCGTGTTCACCCTCGCCCACCGGGCGATAAGGGCCGGCCTTGCATTCGAATATCACGCTGTCTGCTTCCAGCACGACCAGGCTGTGGTAGATCTTTGCCGGCAGGTCGACACCCACCGTCTCGCCACCGGCCTGCAAGATCCGCTTGCTCGTGACATGACCTGCTTCGTCGAAAACCAGCACACCAATTTGGCCCTTGAGGACCAGCAGGGTTTCAGCCTTGTCATCGCTCAAATGCCGATGTGGCGGAATGTAGGTCGACGGTTGCAACCCTATCGCAATGCGGTGGCAGGGTTCTTCCATCTGATGGAAGTTGTGATGCTGCCGGCCACGAGGATTGGCCGCAGCTTTCTCGGCCAGCTCGGTAAACAGTGCTTGATCAAGAAAGCTCGGCGCGGCCATGTCTTACATTCCTTTGACGGCGTAGATCCCGGCGGCGTTGCGCCAGTAGCCTTTGTAGTCCATGCCGTAACCGAAGATATAGCGGTCGATGCACGGCAGACCGACGAAATCGGCTTTCAGGTCCGGGCGGGCCTTGCGGTCGTGGTCTTTATCGATCAGTACGGCGGTATGCACGGCGCGGGCGCCAGCATGTTTGCAGAAGTCGATGATCGCGCCCAGGGTGTGACCTTCGTCGAGGATGTCGTCGATGATCAGCACGTCACGGTCGATGAACGAGACTTCTGGCTTGGCCTTCCAGAACAGGTCGCCGCCGCTGGTTTCATTGCGATAGCGGGTAGCGTGCAGGTAGGACGCTTCCAGCGGGAAATTCAGATGGGTCAGCAGTTTTCCGGAGAAAATCAGGCCACCGTTCATCACGCAGAAGACCACCGGGTTGCTATCAGCCAGCTGATCGTTGATTTGCGCACCCACGCGGGCGATGGCCGCCTCGACTTCAGCTTCGGTGTACAGGCAGTCAGCCTCTCGCATGATTTGACGGATATGCTCGAGATCAGCGGACATGGTGCTCTCCAAGGGGGTGGCGGATTCGGAAAAGCGAGCAAAGGTACGCATCCAGCCGGGTCAGATCAAGCGTTTCTGGACTAACGTACTGTATGTCTATAGGACAACACCCTCGGATAGATTAATCTAGGCCGGTTTTTTTGCCCGCCGCCGGAGCCTTTCCCTATGCCCATCCGTGAGATCCGCCATCCGCTGATCCGACACAAACTTGGCCTTATGCGCCGCGCCGACATCAGCACTAAGAATTTCCGCGAACTCGCTCAGGAAGTCGGCGCCCTGCTGACCTACGAGGCCACCAAAGACCTGCCCCTTGAAACCTACGATATCGAAGGCTGGTGCGGCACGGTTTCGGTCGAGAAGATCGCCGGCAAGAAAATCACCGTCGTGCCGATCCTGCGCGCCGGCATCGGCATGCTGGAAGGCGTGCTCAGCCTGATCCCGGGCGCCAAAGTCAGCGCCGTGGGCGTGGCCCGCAACGAGGAAACCCTCGAAGCGCACACGTATCTGGAAAAACTGGTTCCGGAAATCGACGAACGCCTGGCAATGATCATCGACCCGATGCTCGCCACCGGCGGTTCGATGGTCGCCACCATCGACCTGCTGAAAAAGGCCGGTTGCAAGGACATCCGCGCGATGGTCCTGGTGGCCGCTCCTGAAGGCATCGCCGCGGTAGAAAAGGCTCACCCGGACGTGACCATCTACACCGCGTCCATCGATCAAAAACTGAACGAGCACGGCTACATCATTCCGGGTCTGGGCGATGCCGGCGACAAGATCTTCGGCACCAAGCAGAAGGACGCGTGAGCATGCGGGATGAGTTCAACGACCCGCTCTGGCGCACAGTGCTGTCTGGCGCGCAGATGCTGTTCGTGGCGTTTGGCGCGTTGGTGTTGATGCCGCTGATTACCGGCCTCGACCCGAATGTCGCGCTGTTCACGGCGGGCCTCGGGACTCTGCTGTTCCAGGTGGTCACCGGGCGGCAAGTGCCGGTGTTCCTGGCGTCGAGCTTTGCCTTCATCACCCCGATCATTCTCGCCAAGGGCCAGTTCGGCCTCGCGGCGACCATGGGCGGGGTGATGGCGGCCGGTTTCGTTTATACCTTTCTCGGCGTGGCCGTGAAGATCAAGGGCACCGGTTTCATCGACCGCTTGCTACCACCAGTGGTGATTGGCCCGGTGATCATTTCGATCGGCCTGGCGATGGCGCCGATTGCCGCGAACATGGCGATGGGCAAGGCCGGTGACGGCTCCGAGCTGATTCATTACCAGACAGCCATGATGATCTCCATGCCGGCGCTGCTGACGACGCTGATCGTGGCCGTGTTCGGCAAAGGCATTTTCCGCCTGGTGCCGATCATCTCCGGTGTACTGGTCGGGTTTGCCATGGCGTTCTTCTTTGGTGTCGTCGACACCGCGAAGATTGCTGCCGCGCCGTGGTTTGCGTTGCCGCACTTCACCGCTCCGGAATTCAACTGGCAGGCGATTCTGTTTATCGTCCCGGTGGCGCTGGCCCCGGCCATCGAGCATATCGGCGGCGTGATCGCAGTCGGCAGCGTGACCGGACGTGATTACCTGAAAAAGCCCGGCCTGCACCGCACGCTGTTTGGCGATGGCATCGCAACCACTGCCGCCGGCCTGCTCGGTGGCCCACCCAACACCACGTACGCCGAGGTGACGGGCGCGGTGATGCTGACCAAGAACTACAACCCGAAAATCATGACCTGGGCGGCGATCTTTGCCATCAGCCTGGCGTTTATCGGCAAGTTCGGCGCACTGCTGCAAAGCATCCCGGTGCCGGTGATGGGCGGGATTCTCTGCCTGTTGTTCGGGTCGATTGCGGCGGTGGGCATGAATACCATGATCCGCCACAAGATCGATTTGGCCGAAGCACGCAACCTGGTGATTGTCTCGGTCACGCTGGTGTTCGGGATTGGCGGCATGCTGGTCGGCACCGGTACCGGCGCGCAGGATTTCGGCCTCAAGGGCATCGCGCTGTGCGCTGTCGTGGCGATTGCGCTGAACCTGATTCTGCCGGGCAATGACAGCTGGAAGCACAAGAAGGCGGATGAGCCGTTGCTGTAACGGCTTACACAGCCCCCTGTGGCGAGGGAGCTTGCTCCCGCTGGGTCGCGAAGCGACCCTAAAACCTGCAACCGCATATCTTCAAACATATCGCGTTTGCCGAATTTACGACTGCTTCGCAGCCGAGCGGGAGCAAGCTCCCTCGCCACATTACCGCTCGCCTACAAAGCCAGCGGCGCTCTTTCACACAAGGTGTTCAACGCCTGCACCCACTGCGGGTCATCGTTGAGACACGGCACCAGCACCAACTCCTCGCCTCCCGCCTCGCGGAACTGCTCGAGCCCACGATCACCGATCTCTTCCAGGGTTTCGATGCAGTCGGCCACGAACGCCGGGCACATCACCAGAATCTTCTTCACGCCCTGCTTGGCCAACGCATCGAGGCGCGCTTCGGTATAGGGTTCGATCCATTTGGCGCGGCCCAGCCGTGACTGGAACGACACCGACCATTTGCCGTCCGGCAACCCCAAGCGCTCGGCAAATGCTGCCGCGGTACGCAGGCACTGACCGCGATAGCAGGTTGCAACCACTTCCGGCGGCGCGCCGACACAGCAATCACCGCCCCCCTCAAAGCTATGGCCCGGGTTGAGCTTCTTCAGGTGCCGCTCCGGCAAACCATGGAAACTCAGCAGCAGGTGATCGTAATCCTGCTCCAGATACGGCCTGGCACTGGCCACCAGCGCATCGAGGTATTCAGGCTGATCGTAGAACGGCTGGAGAATCGAGAACTGCACATCCAGTTTCTTCTCGCGCACCACCCGCTTGGCCTCTTCAATCACCGTGGTCACGGTGCTGTCGGCGAATTGTGGATAAAGCGGTGCAAGGGTGATTTTCTTGATCCCTTGAGCAGCCATCCGGGTCAACACCGACTCAATCGACGGCTCGCCGTAACGCATGGCCAACTCGACCGGCCCCTGGGTCCACTGCGCGGTCATCGCTTGCTGCAAACGGCGACTGAGCACCACCAGCGGCGAACCTTCGTCCCACCAGATCGAGGCATAGGCGTGAGCCGATTGCTCAGGGCGCTTGATCAGAATCAGCGAGACCAGCAAACGTCGCACCGGCCATGGCAGGTCGATGACATAAGGGTCCATCAGAAATTGATTGAGGTAGCTGCGCACGTCCGCCACCTGTGTGGAAGCGGGCGAACCCAAATTGACCAGGAGCAACGCGTGATCGGTCATGCAACGTCCTATTTCAAAGGCGGCTGGACACGTCGTCCAGGGCCGCACGCAAATCAGTGAAGCGGAATGTGAAACCCGCCGCCAGCAGGCGCGCGGGGGTTGCCCGCTGACCACCCAGCAGCAACAGTGACAACTCGCCAAGACCGACCTTCAGCACAAATGAAGGCATCGGCATAAACGCCGGCCGGTGCAAAATGCTGGCGAGGGTCTTGGCGAACTCGCGATTGCGCACCGGTTTTGGCGCGCACGCATTATAAGGACCGCTGGCGTCTTTCTGATGCAGAAGAAAATCAATCAGGGCGATTTGATCATCAATGTGAATCCACGGCATCCACTGCCGACCATTGCCGATCGGCCCGCCCAGCCCCAATTTGAATKGCAATAACAGCCGCGACAAAAAGCCGCCCTCCGCCGACAGCACCAACCCGGTACRCACCAGCACTACCCGAATCCCCAACGCCTCGGCGCGCTGTGCGGTCTCCTCCCAGGCAATGCACAACTGGCTGGCGAAGTCTTCGCTGACCGGCGGTGATTTTTCGGTCAACTCACGCTCACCGCCGTCGCCGTACCAGCCGACCGCAGAGCCCGAAATCAACAGCTGCGGTTTCTGCTCACGGCTTTCAAGCCACGCCAGCAGGGTTTCGGTAAGCTTGATACGACTGCTCCAGAGCAGCGCCTTGCGTCGATGAGTCCAGAGGCGATCAGCAATCGGGGCGCCCGCGAGATTGATCACCGCATCCACCGGGCGTTGGCCAATGTCTTCCAGACGCCTGACGCCACGTACCTGAGCGCCGCACAATTTGGCGACTTGTTCGGGCCTGCGACTCCACACCGTCAGGCTATGACCCTGGCTCAACCAGTGTCGGCAGAGTTGACGTCCTATCAAACCAGTACCGCCGGTCAGCAATATGTGCATGACTTCTTCCTCGCGTGGCGTTTTACCCTGATCACTAGTCTATTTTTATAAGCAGGGGTGTTTCGGATCAGACAGGTTCTGTGTTTAACAATAGGCGAACCTGTCAGAACGAGAACGCTGAAAGTTATACCAGAAATCGATGTTGTACAGGTTTAACCTGCAGCGTAGCCTGTACAGAAAGGTAAACGAGGCCTCTATGACTGTACCCATCGCAATCATCGGCACCGGCATTGCCGGACTCTCGGCAGCCCAAGCCTTGCAAGAGGCCGGGTACGTCGTTCAATTGTTCGATAAAAGCCGTGGCAGCGGCGGTCGCATGTCGAGCAAACGCAGCGACGCCGGCGCACTGGACATGGGCGCACAATATTTCACCGCCCGTGATCGCCGCTTTGTCATTGAAGTCCAGCGCTGGCAAGCCAATGGCTGGGTCGCCGAATGGACGCCGCAGCTCTACCACTATCAGGGCGGCCAGCTCAGCCCATCACCGGATGAACAGACCCGCTGGGTCGGCACCCCTCGCATGAGCGCCATCACCCGAGCGCTGATCGGCGATACGGAAGCGCATTTCGCTTGCCGGATTACCGAGGTCTATCGCGGCGAAGAACATTGGCATTTGCAGGATGCCGAAGGCTTCACCCACGGTCCCTTCAGCCATGTCGTCATCGCTACGCCTGCGCCGCAGGCCACCGCCCTGCTGGCCGCCGCGCCGAAACTCGCCGGGGTCGCCGCCGGGGTAAAAATGGACCCGACCTGGGCCATTGCGCTGGCCTTCGACACGCCGCTGGATACGCCGATGGAAGGCTGCTTTGTGCAGGACAGCCCGCTCGACTGGCTGGCGCGTAACCGTAGCAAGCCGGGGCGCGACACCACCCTCGACACCTGGGTATTGCACGCCAACAGCAACTGGAGCCGACAACATATCGACCTGTCCAAAGAGGCAGTGATCGAACAACTGCACGGTGCCTTCGCCGAGTTGCTGCACGACTCCATGCCCGCACCGGTCTTCAGCCTTGCCCATCGCTGGCTCTACGCACGCCCGTCCAGCAGCCATGAATGGGGCGTATTGGCCGATGCCGACCTGGGTTTGTACGTGTGCGGCGACTGGTGCCTGTCAGGGCGTGTCGAAGGGGCCTGGATGAGCGGTCAGGAAGCGGCTCGTCGTCTGCACGCCCACCTGCAGTGAAGCGCATCAACCCGCGCATCCACTGAACGATGGGGCAGCTACAGAGGTTTAGCCTTCGAGCGAAACTTGTACAAACAATTTGACTTGTACACCTTTGGATCTATGATCAAACCGAGCTGTACAGCGCAAACAGCCTGTACAGGTATAGATCCGAGGTGCCTCCATGCCCAGCGACTCCGCAAGCAAACCAAAAATCGCTATCAGTGCCTGCCTGATGGGCGCCGAGTTGCGTTACAACGGCGGGCATAAAGCCTCTTCGCTGTGCAGTCGAACCCTCACGGATTATTTCGAGTTCATTGCAGTGTGCCCGGAAGTTGCCATCGGTCTGGGAGTTCCCCGGGAACCGATTCGACTGGTCGGCGATCCGCAGCATCCTCAAGCCGTCGGTACGGTTCACCACGAACTGGATGTCACTCAGCCGCTGGCGAACTACGGCCAGCAAATGGCCGGCGCGCTGGGCGACATTTGCGGCTATATCTTCATGCAGAAATCACCGTCCTGTGGCCTGGAGCGGGTCAAGGTTTACCACCCCAATGGCAGCCCGCGCGACGGCGGTGCACGCGGCATCTACGCTCAAGCGTTTTGTGCCCGCCACCCGGACCTGCCGGTGGAAGAAGACGGTCGACTGAACGATCCCGTACTACGCGAAAACTTCCTGACCCGGGTATTTGCCTACGCGGCCTGGCAGGAGCTGCTGAAAAACGGCTTGAGTCGCAATGGCCTGACCGACTTTCACGCACGCTACAAGTACCTGTTGATGGCCCATAACCCACTGCAATACAAAGCCTTGGGCAAACTCCTGGGTGATATGGGCCAGACCGATCCCGATGAACTCGGCCCGCGTTATTTCAGCGAACTGATGACGGCACTGAAAAAATGTGCCACCCGCGGCACCCACACCAATGTGCTGCAACACCTCAGCGGCTATCTCAAACAGGTCATCAGCGCCGAAGACAAACAGGAAGTGCAGCATGTGATCGGCCAGTACCGCCACGGCATCGTGCCCTTGGTGGTGCCGCTGACATTGCTCAAGCATCACTTGCGCCATCATCCCGATCCGTACGTCACGCGGCAGGCGTACCTGCAACCGCACCCGGAAAATCTCAGCTTGCGAAATGCGATTTAAATGAAAACCAAACCTGACGACGACCTCGGCGCCGACTATCAACAGGCCCTGGAGGACGGTTGGCTGCCGATCCGCGATGTCGCCCGAATCACCGGCGTCAACGCCGTGACTCTGCGCGCCTGGGAACGCCGTTACGGGCTGATCGTGCCGCAGCGCACGCCCAAGGGACACCGGCTGTTCTCGGCCGAGCATGTGCAACGGATCCATAACATCCTCACCTGGCTCAATCGCGGCGTAGCCGTCAGCCAGGTCAAGCAACTGCTGGGGACGCGACAAACGTTGAGCGGCCCAGTCGGGAACGACTGGCACGCCTTGCGACTGAACCTGATACAGGCGATCAGCCAACTGGCCGAGCGTCAGGTCGACGACACGCTCAATCAGGCCATGTCGCTGTATCCACCGCGTACTTTGTGCGAACAACTGCTGATGCCGCTGCTGGCCGAACTCGAGCAGCGCTGGCAAGGTCAGTTCGGCGCGCAGATGGAGCGGGGGTTCTTTTATTCCTGGTTGCGCAGCAAGTTCGGTGCGAGGGTCTACCACAACAACCGTCAGTTGCGCGGCACGCCGTTGCTGCTGGTCAATCACTCCGACTTACCCCTGGAGCCGCATCTGTGGCTCACTGCCTGGCTGCTCAGCAGCGCCGATTGCCCCGTGGAAGTGTTCGACTGGCCGTTGCCGACCGGCGAACTGGCTCTGGCGGTCGAGCATCTGCAAGCGCGCGGTGTGCTGCTGTATTCCAGCCAATCAATCGATCTCAAACATTTATCGAAACTTCTGACCAATGTCGGCTGCCCAAAACTCATTGCCGGCCCTGCGGTGTGCATCCACCACGCCGAGTTGTCCGCCAAAACCTCTGAAATAGCCGATTTATTTCTGGCCGAAGATCCGTTGTCGGCCCATCAGGCACTGGTTCAGCGTGGGCTCATTTAAATGCGTGTACGCAAAAACCTTCTGCAATTGATCTGGCTGCGCAGCGACTTGCGCGTACATGACAACACCGCCCTCTCGGCCGCCGCTGCTCGTGGCCCGTGCGTGGCGGTGTATTTGTTGAGCCCGCAGCAATGGCAGATCCACGACGATGCACCGTGCAAAGTGGATTTCTGGCTGCGCAACCTGCGCGAGTTGAGCCAGGCCCTCGGCGAGCTGAACATTCCCTTGCTGATCCGTACTGCCGAGCGCTGGGAAGATGCACCGCAGGTACTTGGCCAGTTAGGCACAGTGCTGAACGTCGAGACGGTTCACGCCAACGAGGAATACGGTGTGAACGAAAGTCGCCGTGATGCGGCCGTCAGCAAGACTCTCGACGCTGCGGGCATTGGCTTCAACAGCTACCTCGATCAATTGCTGTTCAAACCCGGCAGCGTGCTGACCAAAACCGGTACGTACTTTCAGGTCTTCAGCCAGTTCCGCAAAGCTTGCTACGCCCGCCTGCACGGCGTGTTACCGCGCCTGATTGCCGCCCCGGGAGTTCAGGTGCCAACGGCCATCATCCGGGACCCGATTCCATTGCAGGTCGAGGGTTTCGACACGCCAAGCGAACCTCTGCGCGCGCTCTGGCCGGCCGGTGAAGGTGAGGCCCATCGGCGTCTGGCGAACTTCGCCCAAGGGCAGATTGATCACTACAAAGACCAACGCGACTTCCCGGCACAACCCGGTACCAGCCAGCTGTCCGCGTACCTCGCAGCCGGGGTGATTTCGCCACGCCAGTGCCTGCACGCCGCCCTGAAAAGCAATCAAGGCGAGTTCGACAGTGGCAGCGCCGGTGCTGTCGCCTGGATCAACGAATTGCTCTGGCGCGAGTTTTACAAACACATTCTGGTGGGCTATCCACGGGTCTCCCGACACCGCGCCTTTCGCCCGGAAACCGAAGCGCTGGCCTGGCGCGACGCTCCGGATGAGCTGGCGGCCTGGAAAGAGGCGCGTACCGGGTTGCCGATCATCGACGCGGCCATGCGCCAACTGCTGGAAACCGGCTGGATGCACAACCGTCTGCGGATGCTCGTCGCAATGTTCCTGACAAAAAACCTGCTGATCGACTGGCGCGAAGGCGAGCGATTCTTCATGCGCCATTTGATCGATGGCGATCTGGCCGCGAACAACGGCGGCTGGCAGTGGAGCGCTTCCACCGGCACCGATTCGGCGCCCTGGTTCCGGATTTTCAACCCGCTGAGCCAGTCGGAAAAATTCGACACTGAAGGTCTGTTCATCAAGCACTGGCTGCCGGAACTGACGGGGCTGAACAACAAAGCTATCCACAACCCGGCGACCCTGGGCGGACTGTTTGGCGTGGCCGACTATCCACTGCCGATCGTCGATCTGGGGCTGTCACGCGAACGCGCACTGGCGGCGTTCAAACACTTGCCTTCGCGCCTGGATGTCGGAGCGATACATGGCTGAAAAGGAGAATGGATTGAGTCATACAACGCCACGGCGATACTGGCTGACAGGAGCCGGCAACGGTATTGGCGCTGCAATGGCCGAAGAACTGTTGAAGTCCGGCGCGCACCTGGCGGTTAGCGCCCGCACGATTGCACCATTGAAAGTCCTGGCCCAGCGCTATCCGGGACAAGTGCTGGTGGTGGCGGGCAATCTGACCAACAGCCAGACCGTGCGCGAGATCTGCGAGCGGATCCATCAGGAGTGGGGCTCGCTGGACACCGTGATCCTCAACGCCGGCACCTGTGAATATGTTGACACCAGGCGATTCGACAACTCGATCATCGAACACGTGGTGCGCACCAACCTGCTCGCCTGCAGCTATTGCATCGAAGCCGCATTGCCGTTACTGCGCGCCRGAGTAAAGCCACATCTGGTGGGTATCGCCAGCTCGGTGACCGACCTGGCCCTGCCTCGGGCCGAAGCCTATGGCACCTCGAAACCCGGGCTGCGGTGCCTGTTTGAGTCCCAACGCATCGATCTGGCACCGGAAGGTATTGAAGTCACGCTGGTTAGCCCCTGCTTCATCGGCACCCCGCTGACCGGGAACAGCGACCATCAGATGCCACAGATGTGGTCAGCCGACAAAGCTGCACACTATGTCGTCGAAACACTCGGGCAGCGCCCACAGGAAGTCCCCCTCCTCGCCCTGTCCATGGCAGCACTCTGGCCGCTGTCGACAATGTCCAGCCGCGGAAAATTAGTGATCGGAAAACGCATGGCCAGGCGCTCACCACCGAGTATCGATACACCGTAAACAGGTCATGACCAACGCCTGTCGGCAGCCTCATCGGATTGAGCGTCCGTCAGGCCTTTCACACAGTACCGGCGCGCTGCCTTACACTGCGCGCCTATGAACACGATCCCCATCAAGACCATCGCCGAACCGGCGGTCACCTGCTCGACCTGTGCAGCCTGCTGTTGCCAGCTCGAAGTCATGCTGATCACCGACACTGGCGTGCCCGAACGTTTCATCGACACCGACGATTGGGGCGGGGAAGTCATGCTGCGCCTGGATGACGGTTGGTGCGCCGCGCTGGATCGCGACAGCATGATGTGCACCATTTATGAAAAACGCCCGCTGATCTGCCGGGAGTTCGAGATGGGTGCGCCGGAGTGCATCGACGAGCGTCAGGGGATTGCGACGGCGTATCGCTGAGTGCAAGTCAGCCAAATATACCTGTGGGAGCGAGCCTGCTCGCGATAGCGGTTTAACATTCAACATTGCAGCTGACTGTCAGACCGCTATCGCGAGCAGGCTCGCTCCCACAAAAGCCCGCACACAATAAAGCAGCCCGTCATTACAGCGGCATCGTGTAATGCAACGCGAAGCTTTCTATACCGTCATTGGTGACGTTGATATGGGCGTTGGAGTAATGCGTCGCGCGAATCCCGATTTCATGCCCGCCAGCAAACCGCAGGCCGAACCCCAATCGATCCTCAAATTGAAAAGCCTCGCCCAACCGGCGATCGTCCACTTCGTCGTGAGCGAATACCGCAACGCCGATGCCGGCCTCCAGATAAGGTTTGACGGTTTGCCCGGAAAACTCATAAACGAACACCGGAGAGAACGACAGGCTGTGATTGCTTACGGTCTTGTCACCATTCCAATAGGTGTACGCACCGCTCCAGTAGCCCGTCACGCGCCCGACATCTGTCTGCCACCAGCTTTTATCCCAATCCCATTGCAGGCCCAGGCGATAAGTCTGGGTCGAACCGCTGGTCTGGCCAACCGCAAACTCGACGCCAGCCGCTTGTGCGGTAAAACTGTGCCCCAACAACGCGACCGCGATCGCGGCTAAACAGAACAGTCGCTTCATGAGAAACATCCCTTTCTGAACGATTGTGTTTGTTTTTTTGGCTCAACAGACGTGCTATGAAGATCCACGCTTCAATAGGAATGCACCCACTTGAAGCGCTCCCCAAAACGACTTTCTACAGACTGAAGCTTTGCACAACCCCGGCGTTACGCCAGAGCAGCGGCAGGATATTTCTCAAATGCTCGGGGCTGGCACTGGTCCAGAACTGCGCGTCGCGAGGTGGCCCCTCTGCGAGCAACTCACGCTCGGCCAGCAGGCGCTGGGTTTGCCGGGCAACCGCCGCGCCAGTGTCGATCAGGCTGATGTCGGCGGGGAGCATCTGCTTGAGCAATGGCTTGAGGAAAGGATAGTGCGTGCAACCGAGAATAATCGTGTCACATCCAGCCGCCAGCAGAGGTTCGAGATAACCGGCCAGTAACTGGCACAGCTCCTGGCTGTGCAGGTCACCGGCTTCGATCAGCTCCACCAACCCTGGGCACGGCTGAGTGATGACCCGCACATCGGTAGCAAAACGGTCGAGCAAGGCAGCGAACTTGGCGCTCTGCAACGTCCCGGTGGTGGCGAGTACACCGACCACGCCACTGCGAGTGGCCGCAGCGGCGGGCTTGACCGCAGGCTCCATGCCGATGATGGGCCAGTCCGGGTAGTCGCGACGCAAATCCGCGACACCGGCCACGGTTGCCGTGTTGCAGGCCACGACCAAGGCCTTGGCACCCTGCCGGACAAAAAACTCCGCGACTACGCTGCAACGTTGGCGAATGAACTCGGGAGATTTCTCGCCATAGGGAATGTTCCCGCAATCGCCGACATACAACAGCGATTCATTGGGTAACAATTGCTGGATCTCAGCCAGCACCGACAACCCGCCGACCCCGGAATCGAACACGCCGATGGGCGCTTCACGCATGCCTGCCCCCGCAAACACTGCAGCCTGGATCACGCTTGACCCGCAACTCACGGAACCGCGCCCCCAAGGCATCGATTAATAATAACCGTCCCACCAACGGCTCACCGAACCCGACCAACAGTTTCAGCGCCTCAAGCGCTTGCAGGCTGCCCACCAACCCCACCAGCGGACCGAGCACGCCAGCTTCGCTGCAGGTCAGTTCGGCTTCGCTGCCGTGCCCGTATAAGCAGTGGTAACACGGGCTCTCGGCGCGACGTGGGTCGAACACCGACAACTGCCCTTCCAGGCGAATCGCCGCGCCGCTGACCAAGGGTTTTCGCGCCGCCACACACGCCGCGTTCACCGCTTCGCGGGTGGAAAAATTGTCGGAGCAGTCGAGCACCACGTCGACCGCCGACACCGCAGCCGCCAACGAGTCTTCGTCCAGTGCGGTGCGATGAGCGATCAGTTGAATCTCGGGGTTGATCGCCGTCAGACGCCGGATCGCCGAGTCGACCTTGCTCAACCCGACGCTGTCGGTGTCGTGAATGATCTGCCGTTGCAGGTTGGTCAGGTCGACCGTGTCGAAATCCGCCAGATGCAACTCGCCGACGCCGGCCGCCGCCAGGTACAGCGCGACCGGCGCACCGAGCCCGCCGAGGCCGACTATCAAGACGCGGCTTTGCTTGAGTCGCAATTGGCCGTCGATGTCGACGTGTTGCAACAGAATCTGCCGGCTATAACGCAACAGCTCCTGATCATTCAGCACGGTAGACGCCCCAGACTGATACGTTCATGGTCACCGAGGTCCTTGCGGCTGTGGACCTCTTCAAAACCTTGGGTCAGCAACAAATCGCGCACGGCATCGGCCTGATCATAACCGTGCTCGAGCATCAACCAGCCGCCCGCTTCCAGGTGCTGCGGCGCCTGGGCGACGATCAAACGCAAATCATCGAGCCCGTCGGTGCCGGCCACCAACGCGCTGGCTGGTTCGAATCGCACGTCACCGGCCACCAGATGCGGGTCGGCGCAGGCGATATAAGGCGGGTTGCTGATGATCAGCGTGTAGCGATGATCTTTCAGCGCACTGAACCAGTGACTGCTCAGCACCGTGACGTTGTTCAAGTTCAGACGCTGGCGATTGCGCTCGGCCAGGGCCACGGCCTCGAGGATCCGGTCCACTGCCGTGACTTGCCAGGCTGGACGCTCGCTGGCCAACGCCAGGGCAATCGCGCCGCTGCCGGTGCCCAGATCGAGAACCGTGGCGGGTGTTGCGGGCAACAGTTCCAGCGCAGCCTCGACCAGCAACTCGGTGTCCGGGCGCGGGATCAGCGTGTGCGGCGCCACTTCCAGGTCCAGCTTCCAGAAACCCTGCTGGCCGAGAATATAGGCCACCGGCTCGCCGGCGCGGCGACGTTGCAGGTACTCGGCAAAGGTCAGCGCGGCTTCGCTGGGAACGATGCGCTCCGGCCAGGTGTGCAGAAAACTGCGTGACTTGCCCAGGGCCGCGGCCAGCAGCAACTCGGCATCCAGGCGCGCGGTCGGCGAGTCTGGCAGGTCGGCTGCACGTAACAAACTGGCAATGATGGTCATTTATTCACCTATCGCTGCCAGTTGGTCAGCCTGATACTCGGCCAGCAACGGCTCGATCACAGCTTCGACGCCACCCGCGAGGATTTCGTCGAGGGAATACAGCGTCAGGTTGACCCGGTGGTCGGTGACCCGGCCCTGGGCAAAGTTGTAGGTACGGATTCGCTCGGAACGGTCGCCCGAGCCCACCAGCAATTTGCGTTCGCTGGCGATGGCATTCGCCGCGGCGCTGGTTTGCTGGTCGTTCAATTTAGCCGAGAGCCAGGACATCGCCCGCGCCCGGTTCTTGTGCTGGGAACGCTCTTCCTGGCACTCGACCACGATGCCCGACGGCAAGTGGGTAATCCGGATCGCCGAGTCGGTCTTGTTCACGTGCTGACCGCCTGCACCGGAGGAACGATAGGTATCGACGCGCAAATCTGCCGGGTTGATCTCGATCGCTTCCTGTTCGTCCGGCTCCGGCAACACCGCCACGGTGCAGGCCGAGGTGTGGATACGGCCCTGGGACTCGGTGGCCGGAACCCGTTGCACGCGGTGTGCGCCGGATTCGAACTTCAGCTTGCCGTAGACATTGTCGCCTTCGACCCGCGCGATAACTTCTTTAAAGCCGCCGTGCTCCCCGATGTTCTCCGACAGAATCTCGACCCGCCAGCCACGCCGTTCGGCGTAACGCGAATACATGCGGAACAGGTCACCGGAGAAAATCGCCGCTTCGTCACCACCGGTGCCGGCACGAATTTCCAGAAACACGTTGCGCCCGTCGTTCGGGTCCTTGGGCAGCAGCATGCGTTGCAGGCTGGCTTCAAGTTCGATCAGTTGCTCTTTGGCTTCGCGGACTTCTTCGACGGCCATTTCGCGCATGTCCGGATCGCTGTCCTTGAGCAGCGCCTGGGCACCTTCGAGATCGCCCTGAACCTTGAGCAGCTGTTTATAGGTGGCGACAATCGGCTCAACTTCCGCGTACTCCTTGGAATAGGTGCGGAATTTGTTCTGATCGGAAATGACTTCGCCATCGCCAAGCAAGGCGGTCAGTTCCTCGAAACGGTCCTGGAGGATGTCCAGCTTATTGAGCAGTGACGCTTTCATTGCGGTTTTTTATCCGAAGAGCTATCCGAATTACCCTCACCGAGGGCAAAGAGTTCCTGGGCCATGGCCAGCGCATCGAGGCGGCCTTCGGCGGTAAGCTTTTTCAACTGCACGCTGGGGGCATGCAACAGTTTGTTGGTCAGGCCACGAGCCAGTTGCACCAGCACGTCTTCAGCGCTGCTGCCGTTGGCAAGCAGGCGCTGGGCTTTTTGCAATTCTTCATCGCGCAGGCGTTCGCTCTGTTGACGATAGGCCTTGAGCACATCCACCGCCGCCAGTTCACGCAGACGAACCATGAAGTCGTCGGCACCGATGGAAACCATTTCTTCCGCCGCCTGGGCAGCACCCTGACGGCTCTTGAGGTTTTCGGCGACCACTTCGTGGAGATCGTCGACGCTATAGAGGTAAACGTCGTCCAACTCGCCGACTTCCGGTTCGATATCCCGTGGTACAGCGATATCAACCATGAAGATCGGTTTATGCTTGCGCAATTTCAAGGCACTTTCTACCGCGCCTTTGCCAAGAATCGGCAACTGGCTGGCGGTCGAGCTGATGACGATATCACTGCGCACCAGTTCTGCCGGGATGTCCGAGAGCAGCACCGCGTGGGCGCCAAACTGCTCAGCCAGGATGCTGGCGCGCTCCAGGGTCCGGTTGGCGACCACGATCCGCTTCACGCCCAGCTCATGCAAATGGCGGGCGACCAGGGTAATGGTCTCGCCAGCGCCGATCAGCAATGCCTGGCTGCGCTGCAAATCGCTGAAAATCTGTTTCGCCAGGCTGACCGCGGCAAACGCCACGGACACCGGGTTTTCACCGATGGCGGTGTCGGTGCGCACCTGCTTCGCCGCATTGAACGTGGCCTGGAACAAACGCCCAAGCAGCGGACCAATGGTGCCGGCCTCGCGGGCCACGGCGTAGGCCGATTTCATCTGGCCGAGAATCTGTGGTTCGCCCAACACCAGCGAATCGAGCCCGGAGGCGACACGCATCATGTGACGAACGGCCGCATCATCTTCATGCACATAAGCGCTGGCACGCAGCTCATCGAGGCTCAAATGGTGATAATCGGCCAACCAGCGCAACACGGTATCGGCAGAAAGCTGATCCTGTTCTATATAGAGTTCACTGCGATTGCAGGTGGAGAGGATCGCAGCTTCGCGGCTGTCGGTGAGTCGGCAGAGCTGCTGCAAGGCCTCAACCAGCTGTTCCGGGGTAAAAGCCACGCGCTCGCGGACGTCTACGGAAGCAGTCTTGTGGTTAATACCGAGTGCGAGGAAGGCCATTCAAGATCGCTGATGATGTCGAGAAGCCGACAATTGTCCTACTTCGCCTGACTCAGAACAACCATTGCCGACTATTGTCCTGATACCTTGCCTCTATACTGGGGCTCGGGCACCTGCACAGGGATTAAGTTCAACGGCAAATTGACAGGCCGGTTATGTTTGGCCGAAGGCTTGTGTCATGATGATCCGACCGCAGGTTAGTCGTCCTCTTCCCCTATGAATAGATCTTCCGCGTTGCTCCTCGCTTTTGTCTTCCTCAGCGGCTGCCAGGCCTTGGCACCCGTTTCGCCGAGCGGTACGCCGCCGGTCGAAGACAGCACGAAAGCCCCTGAAAAGCCCAAGGTTTACAGCTCGTTCAGCGAAGACACGATCTTCAGCCTGCTGAGCGCGGAACTGGCTGGCCAGCGCAATCGTTTCGACATTGCGCTGGACAACTACGTGACCCAGGCCGTCAACACCCAGGACCCGGGCATCTCCGAGCGAGCCTTTCGCATCGCCGAATACCTGGGCGCCGATCAGGCAGCGCTTGATAGCTCGCTGATCTGGGCAAAAAACGCCCCGAACGACCTCGAAGCACAGCGGGCCGCCGCCGTGCAACTGGCCCGCGCCGGGCGTTATGACGACTCCATGGCTTATATGGAGAAGGTTCTGCTGGGCAAGGGCGATACTCACTTCGACTTCCTCGCCCTGTCTGCGGCCGATACCGATCAGGACACCCGCAACGGCCTGATGAAAAGTTTTGACCGCTTGCTACTGCGCCACCCGAAGAACAGCCAGCTGATTTTCGGCAAGGCCCTGTTGCTGCAACAGGACGGTGACAGCAAGGGTGCACTGGCGCTGCTTGAGAAAAACCCTCCGCAAGACGGTGAAATCGCCCCGATCCTGTTGCGCGCGCGCCTGCTGCAAAGCCTTAGCCGTGGCAAAGAAGCGCTGCCGCTGCTGGAAAAAAGCATCCGCAAATACCCGGACGACAAGCGCTTGCGCCTGACGTATGCCCGCATGCTGGTCGAACAGGACCGCATGGACGACGCCAAAGAGCAGTTTTCAAGCCTGGTCCAGCAGTATCCGGAAGACGACGAGTTGCGCTATTCCCTGGCACTGGTTTGCCTGGAAGCCAAGGCCTGGAAGGAGGCTAAGGGTTACCTGGAAGACCTGATCGCCCGGGAAAGCCATGTCGACTCGGCCCACCTGAACCTGGGGCGCATCGCCGAAGAACGCAACGACCCGCAAGGCGCCCTGATCGAGTACGCACTGGTCGGTCCGGGCAACGACTATTTGCCGGCGCAACTGCGTCAGTCCGACATCCTGATGAACAACGGACGCACCGCCGAAGCCCAAAGCCGTTTGGCCAGAGCACGCGACGAACAACCGGATTACGCGATCCAGCTGTATCTGATCGAAGCCGAAACCCTGTCTGCCAACAAGCAGGACGATCGCGCCTGGGCCGTTCTCGATAAAGGCTTGAAGCAGTATCCGGACGATCTGAATCTGCTTTATACCCGGGCCATGCTCGCGGAAAAACGCAATGACCTGGCGCAGATGGAAAAAGACCTGCGACTGATCATCAAGCGTGACCCGGACAACGCCATGGCGCTGAATGCCCTTGGTTACACCCTGTCCGACCGCACCACGCGTTATGACGAAGCCAAGACCTTGATCGAGCACGCGCACCAGCTGAACCCGGAAGACCCGGCCGTTCTCGACAGCCTCGGCTGGGTGAATTACCGCCTGGGCAACCTCGATATAGCCGAACGCTACTTGCGCCAGGCCCTGGAGCGTTTCCCCGATCAGGAAGTCGCGGCGCACCTGGGCGAAGTTCTGTGGGCCAACGGCAAGCAACGCGAAGCCAAACAAATCTGGGGCAAATTCCTCAAGGAACAACCCGACAGCCCAACCCTGCGCAGCACCATCAAGCGCCTGACCGGTTCCGAGACTCTTTAAAATCATGTTTTTGCGCCACATCATCGCTTTCAGCTTCATCGCCCTGCTCGCCGGTTGCGCGGGCTTTGGCGCCCGTGAATCCGTCGAGGGCCACGGCAACCCCGCGCAATGGCGCGAGCATAAACAGCAACTGACCAGCCTCGATGGCTGGCAAATCAACGGCAAGGTCGGTATCCGGGCCCCGAAAGACTCGGGCAGCGGCACCGTGTTCTGGCTGCAACGACAGGACTACTACGATATTCGCCTGTCCGGCCCGTTGGGTCGCGGTGCTGCCCGCCTGACCGGTCGTCCTGGCCAGGTCTCGCTGGAAGTGGCCAACCAGGGTCGCTTCGAGGCATCAACGCCTGAAGCCCTGCTCGAAGAACAGCTGGGCTGGAAACTGCCGGTTTCGCATCTGGTCTGGTGGGTTCGCGGATTGCCCGCGCCTGACAGCAAAAGCCGCCTGAACCTGGATGCCGACAGTCGCCTGGCCACGCTTGAACAGGATGGCTGGCAAGTCGAGTACCTCAGCTACATCCAGCAAAACGGTTATTGGCTGCCCGAGCGGATCAAACTGCACGGCACCGACCTTGATGTCACGCTGGTGATCAAGGACTGGCAACCTCGCAAATTGGGGCAATGACATGCCTGCCACTCGCCTGACCCTGCCCTCGCCGGCAAAACTGAATTTGATGCTGCATATCCTGGGTCGCCGTGAAGACGGCTACCACGAGTTGCAGACGCTGTTTCAATTTCTCGATTACGGCGACGAAATTACCTTCGCCGTACGCGATGACGGTGTCATTCGCCTGCACACCGAGTTCGAAGGCGTCCCTCACGACAGCAACCTGATCGTCAAAGCCGCCAAAAAACTTCAGGAACAATCCGGTTGTTCGCTGGGCATTGATATCTGGATCGAAAAAATCCTGCCCATGGGCGGTGGAATCGGTGGCGGCAGTTCGAATGCGGCCACCACGCTGCTGGGCCTCAATCATCTCTGGCAACTGGGCTGGGACGAGGATCAACTGGCCACGCTGGGCCTGACACTCGGCGCGGACGTCCCGGTTTTCGTGCGTGGGCACGCGGCTTTCGCCGAAGGCGTGGGAGAAAAGCTCACCCCTGTAGACCCGGAAGAACCGTGGTATCTCGTACTGGTGCCGCAAGTATCTGTAAGTACAGCAGAAATTTTTTCAGATCCGCTGTTGACACGTAACTCTTCTCCCATTAAAGTGCGCCCCGTTCCCAAGGGAAACAGTCGAAATGACTGCTTACCGGTGGTAACAAGGCGTTATCCAGAGGTACGTAACGCTTTGAATTTGTTAGGTAATTTTACCGAAGCAAAACTCACCGGAACTGGAAGTTGTGTGTTTGGGGGCTTCCCAAGCAAAGCTGAAGCTGATAAAGTCTCGGCCCTTCTTACAGAGACCCTTACAGGGTTTGTAGCAAAAGGAAGCAACGTTTCGATGTTGCATCGCAAGCTGCAAAGTCTGCTCTAAAAGAACCGGGTACTGGGTACTCGTTGCAACAGATACAGGGGCGTCGCCAAGCGGTAAGGCAGCAGGTTTTGATCCTGCCATGCGTTGGTTCGAATCCAGCCGCCCCTGCCATTTTCCTATACTCATCCAGGTTACCCTCAGCCTTCAGGTACTGCGCGTGTCCAAGATGATGGTCTTTACGGGGAACGCTAACCCCGATCTGGCTCGGCGTGTTGTACGTCAGCTGCATATCCCTCTCGGTGACATTTCTGTCGGTAAGTTTTCCGACGGCGAAATCACTGCGGAGATCAATGAAAACGTCCGCGGTAAAGACGTCTTCATTATTCAGCCGACTTGCGCTCCGACCAACGATAACCTGATGGAACTCGTCGTGATGGCTGATGCCTTCCGTCGTTCCTCAGCCACTCGAATCACTGCGGTGATCCCCTACTTTGGTTATGCCCGTCAGGATCGCCGTCCGCGTTCCGCACGTGTGGCTATCAGCGCGAAAGTCGTCGCTGACATGCTTACCGTAGTCGGCATCGATCGTGTTCTCACGGTTGATTTGCATGCTGACCAGATCCAGGGCTTCTTCGATATTCCGGTAGATAACATCTACGGCTCCCCGGTACTGGTGGATGACATTGAAGATCAACGCTTCGAAAACCTGATGATCGTGTCCCCGGACATTGGCGGCGTCGTGCGTGCACGTGCTGTTGCCAAATCCCTGGGCGTGGATCTCGGGATCATCGACAAGCGCCGTGAGAAAGCCAATCACTCTGAAGTGATGCATATCATCGGTGATGTCGAAGGGCGTACCTGTATTCTGGTTGACGACATGGTCGATACCGCCGGCACCCTGTGCCACGCGGCTAAAGCCTTGAAAGAGCATGGCGCTGCCAAAGTCTTTGCCTACTGCACACACCCTGTGCTGTCGGGTCGGGCCATCGAAAACATTGAAAATTCCGTGCTGGACGAGCTGGTGGTGACTAACACCATCCCGCTGTCCGCTGCAGCACAAGCCTGTGCACGTATCCGCCAACTGGATATCGCACCGGTAGTTGCCGAAGCGGTTCGCCGCATCAGCAACGAAGAATCGATCAGCGCGATGTTCCGCTAAGGGCCCTGCCCTTCGGATACATCTCGATGACGAAAAGCGCCCCGCCCCGGCATAACCTGTCGGGGCGGGGCTTTTTTGCCCATATCGCCTTTAGCGCTGGTCGCAAACGCTGGGGCGAATGTGGTTATTTTGGAGATACAACATGAACGATTTTACTCTGAATGCTGAAGTGCGTTCCGACCTGGGGAAAGGTGCGAGCCGCCGCCTGCGTCGTCTCGCAAGCCTGGTTCCAGCTGTAGTTTACGGTGGCGAAAAAGCCCCTGAATCCATCAGCATGCTGGCCAAAGAAGTTGCCAAACTGCTCGAAAACGAAGCGGCTTACAGCCACATCATCGAGCTGAATGTTGGCGGCACCAAGCAAAACGTAATCATCAAGGCTCTGCAACGTCACCCGGCCAAAGGCCACGTGATGCACGCTGACTTCGTACGCGTTGTTGCTGGTCAGAAACTGTCCGCTCACGTTCCTGTGCACTTCGTCAACGAAGCTGCTGCAGTGAAAAAAGGCGGCGAAATTTCGCACGTTGTTGCTGAAGTTGAAGTTTCCTGCCTGCCAAAAGACCTGCCTGAATTCATCGAAGTCGACCTGGCTAACGCCGAAATCGGTTCGATCATTCACCTGTCCGACCTCAAGGCCCCTAAAGGCGTTGAATTTGTTGCTCTGGCTCACGGTAACGACCTGGCTGTTGCCAACGTTCACGCTCCACGTGTTGCTCCAGAAGCTGCAGAAGGCGCTGCAGAGTAATTCACTCTGTACGCCGGAGTGAGCAAGTAACATCGCGGACTGGAACGTAGCGAGAAAGCGGGCGGGAACGCGAAGTTTACATCATGGTAAATGAGCACTTTTCGTCCACTTTCGCCGCACATCCCCATTGCAGCGATGTTATCCACCACTCCAAAGAAGGGCCCCTGATGTGACTGCCATAAAACTGATCGTTGGCCTGGGAAATCCAGGCGCCGAATACGAACAGACCCGGCATAACGCAGGGGCCTTTTTTGTTGAGCGCATCGCGCAAGCACAAGGCGTCAATCTTGTGGCCGATCGCAAATATTTCGGCCTGACCGGGCGCTTCTCGCATCAGGGTCAGGATGTTCGTCTGTTGATTCCCACCACCTACATGAACCGTAGCGGCCAGGCCGTGGCGGCTCTTGCCGGTTTTTTCCGGATCAAACCGGAAGAAATCCTGGTGGCGCATGACGAACTCGACTTGCCACCCGGCGTTGCCAAGCTCAAGCAGGGCGGCGGGCATGGCGGTCACAACGGGTTGCGCGACATCATCGCGCAACTGGGCAATCAAAATACCTTTTACCGCTTGCGGCTCGGCATTGGCCACCCAGGCGTTGCCAGTATGGTTTCAAACTTTGTCCTGGGTCGTGCGCCACGCGCCGAACAGGAAAAACTCGATGCCAGCATCGACTTTGCCCTCGGCGTGCTGCCGGATATCCTCGCAGGTGAATGGAACCGCGCGATGAAAAACCTGCACAGCCAGAAGGCCTGACTCTAACTCCTTGGGGAAATACCATGGGATTCAACTGCGGCATCGTCGGCCTGCCTAACGTCGGCAAGTCCACCCTGTTCAACGCCCTGACCAAATCCGGTATCGCGGCCGAGAACTTCCCCTTCTGCACCATCGAGCCGARCAGCGGCATCGTGCCGATGCCGGACCCGCGCCTGGAAGCCCTGTCGGCCATCGTCAATCCGAAGCGCATCCTGCCGACCACCATGGAATTCGTCGACATCGCTGGCCTGGTTGCCGGCGCCTCGAAGGGTGAAGGCCTGGGCAACAAGTTCCTGGCCAACATCCGCGAAACCGATGCCATCGCTCACGTGGTCCGCTGCTTCGAAGACGAGAACGTGATTCACGTCTCCAACAGCGTCGACCCGAAACGCGATATCGAAATCATCGACCTCGAACTGATCTTCGCCGACCTCGACAGCTGCGAGAAGCAACTGCAGAAAGTCGCGCGCAACGCCAAGGGCGGTGACAAGGACGCAGTGGTCCAGAAAGGCCTGCTGGAGCAACTGATCGCTCACTTCACCGAAGGCAAGCCTGCGCGCAGCCTGATGAAGAACATGGGGACCGACGAAAAAGCAGTGATCAAGGGCTTCCACCTGCTGACCACCAAGCCGGTCATGTACATCGCCAACGTCGCTGAAGACGGCTTCGAGAACAACCCGCATCTGGACGTGGTCAAGGCCATTGCCGAAGAAGAAGGCGCCGTGGTCGTACCGGTCTGCAACAAGATCGAAGCGGAAATCGCCGAGCTTGAAGACGGCGAAGAAAAAGACATGTTCCTCGAAGCCCTGGGCCTCGAAGAACCTGGCCTGAACCGTGTAATCCGCGCCGGCTACGAAATGCTGCACCTGCAGACCTATTTCACCGCCGGTGTTGAAGAAGTCCGCGCCTGGACCGTCCGCGTCGGTGCCACCGCACCACAAGCCGCTGGCGTGATCCACACCGACTTCGAGAAAGGCTTCATTCGCGCCGAAGTCATCGCCTACAACGACTTCATCCAGTACAAGGGCGAAGCCGGTGCCAAAGAAGCCGGTAAATGGCGTCTGGAAGGCAAGGATTACATCGTCAAAGACGGCGACGTGATGCACTTCCGCTTCAACGTCTAGCGTTGTCGGAATCGAAAAAGCCGCGTTGATTCGCGGCTTTTTTGTGGGCGTTATATCGACCCGCTATGCGCGACTAGAACAGATAGCCCATGTAGATCGCGGCGGCTCCACCGGCCTGCACGCCAGCGTTCATGCCGGCCATGACCACCGCCCCCTTGGCCGACTGCAGCAACTGCCGGTTGACCGTGGAGGAGGCAATGAGCGAGGTCGCCGGGTTGGAGCTTAGCACCGCCGCCAACGCCAGCAGCTTGGGGTCAAGCCCGAACAACAGGGCCGTGGCCGAACCGCCGACCACCAGCCCCGCCCCCACTTCGGTATACAGGCAAGGCCCGGTGATGTCGTCACTGGTCAGGTCACGACTGACCAGGGCGTCGCTGACAAACACCTTGCCAGTGCTGGGAAAAGCCTCCGCCGCACCGGCGGCCCCTACGCTCTTACCCTTGAGCTGGATATTGATCTTGCCGAAACGCGGCAGGCGCGCGCCAAACCCGACCCCCAACCCGACGCCGCCGTAGCGGTAGCTGACGTTCTCGCCCTGGGGCGAACGCAGGATGATCGAACCACCACTGCCCGCCACCAAGGCTACGGCCAGACCGCCGCCGCTGGCGGTCTGATACTGCCAGCGACTGTCATTGAGCGGGATCGGGATGTTGTAGCTCATCGTTCAAAGTCCTTTATGTGAATGAACTGCGCCGCGATCGCACTGGCCGATGCCCCTTAACAGGCCGGCAAGGGTGAACAGCAGACCAATACAACCCAGTACCCCGGGAGTGGCCCACAGTGCGGCAGGGTTATCGACCACGGCGCTACTGGCCGGCTGCTCGGGCAGGTAATACACCCGCACCGGCTGACCCTGCCGATAGCCAAAAATAAAGCCGCCCTGGGGATAGGAAATCTTTTCACCACTGCTGGTGGTGAAGGCGATTTCGGGATGCGAACCACCGGCATTCAAGTGGCTGACAATGCCATCGGCGGTCTGTGCATGGGCGAGGAATTCGCGTCGTTCAAGCGTGAGATTGACGGCAATGCCCAACAAGCCGATACCAATCAGGGCAAAGAGCAGCCCCTGAAGCATCTTCCCGAGGCGTGACGGGGTGAGGTTAGCCATGGCGTGTCTCGGTATTCGTCCATGAAAGAAGGCGGTCAGGATAACAAGAAACCACCGGGAAGTGCCTTGTACGACGCAGCAGATAATGCCTGTTCGAGCATTGCGACGCCCTGACCGAAGCAGTTCATAAATAGGTGGACACCATCGCCCTAAGCGATGGCGTCAGGAAGGCGTGTCTGCCGGACACTTGCCGGGTAGCGGCATTGAAGCTGTTCCTGGGTGAGTGAAGGGCAAGCAGGTGACACTGAATCCAGCTTAGTAAAATTTTTCTTGCGATTTCACCACACTCACTGGTTTGCGCTCACCCGAACTCGAAATCTCATAAACAGTCATGACGTAGTTTTCCGCGATCACTGTTTCAATGAGATAGGTGGTCATCGGCTTAGGGGTAAAGACTTGAGTGTCAGGCTGCGCCGTTATGGCATAACCAAACATGGAGTGCATGGGAATACCGTTGAGGGTAGCAACCTGCTGCTTGACCTGCGCATTCACCTTTAGAGGCTTATTCGCCTCTACCAACTTGTCGATAGCGGACGTGCCTCCGGCTATTTTCTTCAAGTACCCAGGTATGCGCTCGAAATAAGCCGAGTCATACATGCGCTCACCCGCAGACTGCATGCCATACGGGCCTGCGCCACCAGGCCCGGTGGAATAACTGACGGGATGATCGCCTGCACTGCCGACGGTGCGGAATGCAAGACTTGCATGCTGCTCATCGGGAGCGATTGTCACCAGCGCTGGCGGTGTGGCAGGAACAGCTGGCTGACGGCTTGAACAACCGGTGATGGCAATAGCCAGAGTAATGCCGAGGGTAAAAGCGAGAGATGTTTTCATTCGGTCCCTGAATTCAGATGTGATGGGCAAAAAACATGACTGGAGAGCTATTCCAGCCTGGACAGGTCCAGTTCCATGGCCTGAGACATGAGACTGGAATTTTCGCGCAATGGTTCCAAAACCCCGACAGGACGAAAGCCATGAGCCTTGTACGGGTGCCACCCGCTCGATGCTGCCATCCACATCAAATGCTCCAAGTCAGCGTCAGCAGCCAGTGAGTGGGCCGGGATGGGTGTCCTTGCCTATTCCACGCTTCAATGGGGCTACTTTCCAGCAGCATGACACGCGAACGCATCTTGCAACTGCCCGAAGCCGATTGGCGTAAGACCAGAAGTGCTGACTTCCAGGAGCCCCGTTTGAGCGCGAACCTGACATTGGTTGATGTTATGGCACGCATCGGAGAAAGGCACGGGGTGAGCGCTGCTGCGGTTGCCATCGCCTGGGTACTTCGCAAACCTGTAGTGACGGGCGCTATTGTCGGCGCCCGCCGTCCCTCACAAGTAGACGGGCTGATTGCAGCCTCGGAGTTGCGCCTTCACACGGCGGAAATCGACGAAATTCGGCCGTTTCTGCCGTCGGGCATGGGAACAAATGTCCCTGGCGCCGCCTGACACCATGCTGAACTATTACGGAGTCCCGTTTCTTCCATGCAGGAGGTAGCCAGGTCGACGACTCAACCGTTCGTAATAGGCACTTACAGCAGGAAAGTCTGGATGATCGAGCGGTGTTTCAAACCACCGGTTAACCGACAGGCCTATCGGTATGTCAGCGAGAGAAAACCCGTCTTCACAGACGTAGGCTCCTGTTGATTCGAGTTGTCGATTCAGGATCTCCATGTGCCTTGACCACAGGCTGCAAGCGGCTGCCAAGGCTCTGCTGTCCTGATGTTCAGGCGAATGCCTGACCAACGACATGAAGGCATACGTCCACGATTTGTTGAGGTCCGACGCCTGCCAGTCTATCCATTGGTCCACCCGCGCTCTGGCTCTCGGTTGGACCGGGTAAAAATGACCTCCGTTATAGCGAGACGCCAAATAGCGAATGATCGAGTTTGACTCCCAGAGCACGAAGTCGTCGTCCAGGATCACCGGCACCATTGCGTTGGGGTTCAGCGAAATGAATTTGGGCGTGCGCGTCGACTTGAAGCCAGAACCCCAATCCTCCCGCTCAAAGGGGATTTCGATCTCGGCGCATGCCCAGAGTACCTTTCGTACATTGATCGACGATGCCTTACCCAATATGCGCAACATTTAATGTCCTTATCGTTCGGGGTGGTTGGTCAGGGGCTTTCGACAACCCGCTCGGATCTTTTTCTAGCGCGCATGGCGCGACGCACAGGGGCCGCTCTCAAATCCTGGCGACGCAGGTTTACCGCGCCCGCGCCAACCGCAGATAACCCGGTTCAGCGCCGCCCTTCGACGGCCATGCGCACGGCCAGCCCGCGAGGACCGTCCCCATCAGCCAGCGTTGCACGATCTGCCACACGGGCCGGCTGGCGAGAAATGTTGCGATGGAGCCAGCCATGACGGCAATCAGCGCGTTGACGCTCACGTTAATGACGATCTGCGTAAAGCCAAGCATGATGGATTGCGCCAGCATGCTGCCGTGGTCGGCGTGTTGGACTTGACCGCTTGCCAGGCAAGCTAGAGCGGATAGCGCGCGCCGCCGAGTCGTAGCGCGTCATACGCAAAGGGAACCGCCAAGACCAAGGCTGCGATAGTAGGGCGGTCAAAGGGGGAACGTTAGATACAGATTGACTGACAAAACGTCATACAGCGGTCGCAGCACTGGGTATCCGCTCCCTGGGAATACGTTTGACTTCAACGTGAGCAATGGCATGCCCCAATAGCGCATCCAAACACTCTGACGCGGTCAGCCGCGTGCATTATGGATGAGGGCTTTCGGTCAGGAGCCGCCTGTTGTGACAGGCCGGAATCGACCGATTCTGTTGAAAAAGTCGGTCATGGCTTACGCATCAAAAAAGTACACGTCCGGGATTGAAATCTTTACTTTTGGCAGAGGCTTCCGGACTCGGATTTTACGTAGCAGCGTGCAAAAAAGGCGTTTTCACCAGTCAATGATCGGGCAGTTTGGGCAGATCGACTTTTTCAACAGAATCGGCCACCCGGGTCAAAATTTAGTCGCGGCAGCGGGGGGCTTGGGCCTTGTCGCGCTACAGTTCTGCCGCGAAGGTCTTGGCTTTCTTCGGCGTGACACCGTACCGTTGCTTGTAGACCTTGATGAAGTGGGAGGTATTTTCATATCCCACCTCCGCAGCCGCGTCGGTGACGGAATAATTTTCAGCCGTCAACAGCTGATGCGCGATGTCGACTTTTTTTTCGATGATCCAGCGGTTCGGAGTGGTGTTGTAGCTGCGCCTGAAGTCGCGGATAAAGGTCGACACGCTGCGTCCCGTCAGCAGGGCATAGTCTTCAATCTTCAGCTTGTGCGAATAGTACTGCTCCATGAAGTCGGTGATGAGGCGGCGTTTGCGGCTGCCGCCGCAGGACAGCTCGCGCAGGAAACGGAAGGACTTGTCCTGGATGGCGATCAGGTGCAGTAGTTCGAGCAGTTTCAATTCCAGCAGCGCGTCGGAGCCCTCCGCGCCCTTGTAGACATAATTCAGCGAATCGATATAGCGCTGAATCTGTTCATTGGCGTGCAGGGTATAAGTGCCGTGCACGTTTTTCTGCAGGCCGTCCGTGTGCGAATTGCCTGTGCCGGCCGCACGAGACAGGTATTTGGCGATCAGCTTGTCGTCGAAAAACAGCAGCACCGCCTCGAAGATATCGCTGCCAGTGACATAGTCCGACACCGTATAAACGCCTTTGGAGAGGAAAATCAAATGATTCTCGTCGACTACATTGGCCATGGCGTCATAGTCGCGAATAATCTGCTTGCCCTGCTTGATGTAGACGATCAACGGCGTGGCGATATAGATCGCCTTGTTTTCCAGGTTCGTTTCAAGCGTTTTATGGAGGATGGACGAGCTACCGTCAGCGAGGATAGGCTTTACGTTGCGCATCGAATAAAGCGCCGCCGGTACTACTTCGAGTGTCATTGTTATGGCTTCTCAACAAATTGGCCGCCCCATTTGGACAGGACGGTATCCAGCAGCGCGACATGCTGCTGCCCAAGCGTGTAGGACGTTCGGGACGGAAGAGGATATCCAGGAAAATAGCAGAAAATACATAACAGCAAGTAGCACGTGTATGCCCGAGATGGCGCCGGAGGCGCGGCCGGACTCGCCGCACGCGCCGTGCCGCTGACGTTACGGCATCAAACTTCGCTGAAATAGCCGCTGACCGGCGCACTGCTCAGATGCTCGACGATGACGCTCCACTGACCGCTCGAGATCATCTGGTCGACGTGGGTGCCGTGCATTTCACGCGAATCCCAGGCTTCCACTAGCGTGAACGCGAGTGGATCCTCCAAGTGGTTGAGGATCTTGACCGTTTGGCAACCGTCCACCTTCGGCAGATTGATCTTCACGTCGTTCATGATGTCCTTGAACGATTGCAGCTTTTCTTCTTTTACATTAAAGCTGATGACGAGATTGACGGACATATTACTTCTCCAGTTGGATTTGACTACAAAAAACATCGTCGATTGCAGGAACCGTAGATTGACGAGGCGGCCAAACAAAATGCGCAGAATACGAAAAGAATGTTCAGGTTTTCATTTGCTGTTTCGTTCCCGGATCTAACATGGCCAAGCCGACCAGCGAAACCACTAAGTTCTTGATCCATTGTTTGAACTGGACGGCATCAATAAAATCTTTTCCTTTCACATGACGCGCAGCGCTAGCCCAAAACCCTCTTTCGTTAGAGGTCATTATGTAAATTCCTTTTTGGTGTAGATTCGATAGGGCGCAAAGAATTCGCTATGGAAGCAACGACTATATATATAGTTAAAAAATGAAAATGATTAAAAATGATTAAAAATGCACGATTCCAGTCACTCTTGCGTTTTTCTTGCGCGACAGCCGATGGCATGCGCCGCCTGCGGGAACAGGTCCGTGATTCACTCTCTGGATGACTTATCTACAGGAAGCGGGACAAACCGCGCATCAAGACCTGAAAAAAGAGTAGCCAACATTAACGTGTACACAGGGGTGACTCTATTTCTGATTTCAGCGCAAACATCCCTTCAGTCCCGGCCCCTGCAGCCTCGACTTCCGGTTTAACGTGTAAAACACACGTTCAAGAAAAAGCCGCGTTCAGACGCGGCTTTTTTATGCCTGAAAACATCATCCGCTACACCACCGAACAACTGTGGGAGCGAGCTTGCTCGCGATGATGTCGGCACATCCGACATTGATGTGACGGCTGGATTGCTATCGCGAGCAAACCCACAGGGGATTCGCGCGGCCTTAGATTTTTTTGGTTCTCGGCAAAAAGATCGCCAATACCCCGAACAGTGGCAAGAACGAACACAGCCTGTACACGTATTCAATGCCGCGAATGTCCGCCAGATGCCCCAGCAACGCCGCACCAATTCCGCCGAAACCAAACATCAGGCCGAAGAACACCCCCGCGATCATGCCGACATTACCCGGCACCAGTTCCTGCGCGTAGACCACGATGGCCGAAAATGCCGAGGCCAGGATGAAACCGATCACCACGCTCAAGATACTGGTCCAGAACAGATCAACGTGAGGCAGGATCAAGGTGAACGGTGCAACGCCGAGGATCGAGAACCAGATCACCGCCTTACGGCCGACCTTGTCGCCAATCGGCCCACCAAAGAAGGTCCCCGCCGCGACCGCTCCGAGAAACAGGAACAGGTGCAGCTGCGAACTGGCCACCGACAGATCGAACTTCTCGATCAGGTAGAACGTGAAATAACTGGTGAAGCTGGCCATGTAGAAATACTTGGAAAACACCAACAGCCCCAGCACGACCAACGCGCTCACCACCCTGCCCTTCGACAGCCCGTGAGTCGCCGCCTGGCCCTGCTTGAGTTTGAACAGGCTCAAGTGGTTGGCGTACCAACGGCTGATGCCATACATCACCACCAGCGCAAACACGGCGAACAATCCGAACCAGGCGACATTGCCCTGACCGAACGGAATGATGATCGCCGCTGCCAGCAGCGGCCCAAATGCAGAGCCGGCGTTGCCACCGACCTGGAAGGTCGATTGCGCCAACCCAAAACGCCCGCCCGAGGCCAACCGTGCCACGCGAGAAGCTTCTGGGTGAAAGGTCGAGGAGCCGACGCCGATCAACCCCGCGGCCAACAGAATCAACGGAAAACTGCCGACCTGGGACATCATCAAAATGCCGACCAGGGTGCAGATCGCGCCTGCCGGCAGCAGATACGGCTTGGGATGGCGATCGGTGTAGTAACCGACCCAAGGCTGCAACAGCGACGCCGTGAGCTGAAACGTCAGGGTAATCAGGCCAACCTGGGTGAAGGTCAGCCCGTAATTGGCCTTGAGCATCGGGTAGATCGACGGCAGCACCGACTGAATCAGGTCGTTGATCAAATGCGCCAGCGCCACCGCGCCGATGATTCGCATGACCAACGGGCTGCTTTGCGAAGTCGCGAGTGCCGGCGATGCGGCCGTTTGAGCGTTACTGATAGCCATGAGAGTTTCCATACAACGGATGGGTGTGCACTTGCAGGTGCGTCAATGTGCCATCTTTCGGTGCAGCAATACCATCCCCTTAGCCTGCTAACGACCTCTGGATTGTCGACCGTCACGTAATAGCGCAGTGCCATGGTCTGAATCTTGCCTTACTTATCCGCTTCAACGCGGCCCCTTACAAAGGGGATCGAGAATGGGAAGTTTCACCACAGCGCCGGTCCCATCAGGCCTGCCGAAGTGAACTTTCGAGGCCTTTTATGAGGGCACGGGTAGCGGCCACCACGCCGCGACCGCACGCCATTGGTGCGTGGTGCCCAGAGGAGTAGTCGGGCATGCAGGCTTTTCTGGCACCGGGGATTGGACTGCTTGGGCGTTTCGGTTTCGCCCGCAAGTTTCAGTTGTTGTTTCTGCTGTTTATCCTGCCGCTGGCGGGCAGCCTGTGGATGATTGGCCAGGATTACCGCGACAAGCTCAGCCTGATTGCCGGCGAGCGTGCCGGTGTGCACCAGTTGATAGCGCTCGATGCGTTGGACAATCTGCTCGCCGCCCAACGCGACCGCGCCGCCCGCTGGCGCGCCACCGAAACCAATCGCCAGCCAACCCCGGCCACTGTCGCCGCGATGGCCGCGTTCGATGCAGTGCAGCCGGCACTGAATCAAGCTGTCAGCGATCTGGGTCATGCGCTGACAACCGAGGGGGCCGAGTCCGATACCCTCAGTCGCTATCAAACCCTGCAAACCGCGCTCAACGGTCTGGACTCGAAAAGCCTGAGCAGCGTCGGTTGGTGGCCGGATGGCTATGAGCGCTTCACTGCGGCCCTCAGCGCGCTGCAAGCACTGCGCGAACAGATCGCCATGGATAACCGCCTGACACTGGCTCCCTGGCTGGAAACCTACCTGCTGACGCAGATCTCGACCCAGCATGCGCCTGACCTGATCGAACGGGTCGGGCGCCTCGCCAGCATCGGCCAGGCATCGGTGGTGTCCGGACAGTTCTCATTGCAAAGCCGCCTGCAACTGCGCGACCTGCGTGGCCGCATTGGTGACGCTCGCGAGCAACTGATCAAGACTGGCAGCCTGCTCGAAGCACGGCTGCCCAGTGCATTGCAGGCCTGGGCCGGGCAATACCACGACAGCCTCAAGCATCTGGACGCCGGACTGAAAGGCCTGGATGACGGCATGTTCGGCGCCAGCATCACGCTCAAACCGGAAGACTTCGAACGCAACCTCGACGCCCTCCTCTCTGACCTCGCCTCGCTGCGCCAGCAATCGCTGGTGTCACTGGATCAGCGTCTGGACTACTACCACGGCTCGGCCATTCGCCAGTTCATCCTGGTGGCGAGCGTCCTCGGTTGCCTGCTGCTGGCCGCGCTGTATTTGTTCATCTGCCTGCAAGCTTCGATCCGCCGTAGCGCCAGCGGCATTACGCTGCTCGCCGAAGCCTTGCGCGATGGCAACCTGAGCCTGCAAGTGCCGGTGCACGGTCGCGACGAGCTGGCAGCGATCAGCACCGCGCTCAACGTTGCGGTGGTGCAATTGCGCACCAGCCTGCTGGGGGTCGATCACGAAACCCTGCAACTGGGCAACGCGGTGCGCGCCCTCAATACTCACGCCAGCGAGGCACTGGGCGAAGTCGAAGCCCAGCAGTTGCAGATCAGCCAGATCGCCGCTGCGGCGACGCAACTGGCCGCGACCTCGCAAGGGGTCGCCCAGAATTGCGAGCAGGCGTCAGGCAGCGCTCAGCAAACCCAGCGCATCGCCGCCGAGAGCAGCCGTGACAGCCAACGCACCACCGCGAGCATTCAGCAGCTCAATCAACGCCTGAACGACACTGCCGCCGCCCTTGGCCGGGTCAGCGAACAAGGGCAGCAGATTCAACTGGTGGTGGACACTATTCGCGGCGTGGCCGAGCAAACCAACCTGCTGGCACTCAATGCCGCCATCGAAGCCGCCCGCGCCGGCGAACAAGGCCGGGGCTTTGCGGTGGTCGCCGATGAAGTGCGCAGCCTGTCGCAGCGCACCCAATCCTCCACGGCACAGATCGCCGGCACCGTCGACAGCCTGCGCAGCACTGTCAACGAAGCCGTGAGCCTGATGGAGGCCGCCTGCAGCCAGGCCCAAACCGACGCACAAGCCGTCACCGGTCTTGGCGAACGGCTGGGGGAAATCGCCAGCGCAGTGCAAAGCGTCACCGATACCCTGGCGCAGATCGCGACGGCGGTAGAAGAGCAAGCCAGCACGGCCGATGAGGTCAGTGGCAACATCCAGCAAGTCGATCAGGCCGCCGTGCGCCTGCTTGAAGGCGCACGGGCGGTGAACCTCGCGGCGGACACCTTGAGCTCGGGCAGCAAGGCTTTGAGCGAGAATACCGGGCGGTTTCAGCTGGGTTAATGCTGAAAACTCATCCGTTTTTATGGGGCGGGTTGATAAGCGGTTGAAAGCGTAGAGAAATATTTTAGATTTACGCTTGACACTTCATCGTTACGAGCCAATAATGCGCGCCACTTGGCTACATAGCTCAGTTGGTTAGAGCATAGCATTCATAATGCTGGGGTCCGGGGTTCAAGTCCCTGTGTAGCCACCAAGTACTAAAAACGGCTTACCGAAAGGTAGGCCGTTTTTTTATGCCTGAAGAAAAGTACCCGGCCCACCGACGGCTCACATCTCAATGTGAGCCGCAGCGTTCATCAAGTGCCGAGGCGTTCGACTATAGCGTGGGCAATGCCGACAACGCCTTTTCCCATATCTGCCGGGTGCGAACCCAGACCATTTCCTGCCAGTCACTGTCGGCGGGATAGAACTGCTCAACAAGATTCAGCTTGATCGCGCGCCCCACGGCATCCCCCGGATTGCCGTGCAGGTGCAACCAGTGATCGTCACGCAGATGAGCATGCACCGCCTCTCCCGGGTAGGTGCCACACTCGATGACAAACGGCATCAGGCGCACCTGCGGCAACGCATCGAGCAGCGCCTGCGAGGTGTAGCCAGTGGCCGATGCCGCAATCCCGGTTTCGCTGTGGGTCTGCGCGCCGGTCTGAATGGTGTAGAGCCACGGACCGTATATGGCCTGCGCCTGTTCCAGTGCCGGGTAAGCTGCTTGTGTAACGGTCAGCAGCATCGGATGACCGTACTCTCCCGCGCCGGAGTGCAGGTCGAAACACATCGCGACCTCGGCCTGGGAGAGATGCGCCGCAATGATCTGATGCAAGGTCCGGTTCGACCAGCTCGGTGCCAGCCCACCGTAAAACAGACCGTCGGGATGACTGTGCTGACCGCCCTCGACAATCGACATCACTGCCGGCCAGCCATGCTCGCTCAACTGCGCGGCGAGCAAGGCATCGGCGCGATCACGCTCCGGCCCCTGTAACCGGGAGAAGGCATAAATCGGGTGCAACGCCGCATAGGCCTGATTGTCGGGCAGCGGTCGATCGAAGTTCAGGTGGTTGCGGTTCAGGTCGATGTTGTCTTCGTTGACGCGACGCAACCACGCCGTGCCCCAGGGGTTGATCAAGTGGATCATCACCACCGCGACATCGGTGGGCAGTGGGCGTTTGCCGAACTCGTTCAGCCAGTTGATCTGGCACTCCGAACCGTAGAAGCCCTCGACCCCGTGGGTGCCGCTCAGCATCACCAGCAAACGCTTTGCCCCGGGTTCGCCGAGCACCGCCACGTCAGTGCTCAAGGACTCGCCAAACGGCCCTTTGAGTGGATGCGGGTATTCGGTCAGCCGGGCGCCGGCTGCGGTCGCTGCCGCCAGGAATTGTTCGCGCTGCGAACGGTAACTTGGCTGCGTTGGGAACTCGGTCTGCATGTCGGCCTCTTGTTGTTATGGACTTGTTATTGGCTGGTTATCCGCGAAGATCTCGCGCCCCCGACCCTACAGAAAAACCCTGCGTCGAAGAAGGGAAAAGGTGCCCATCCATCGATCAATACGCACAAGGCCAGCGTTGCAGCTGACTCGATGCGCAGATACAGTCCGTTGATCCTTATCCCACGGACGGAGTGCTCCACGTGTTCCCAGCCTTCCACTTGAACCGCTACCGCCTGAGTGCCCTGTCGCTGCTAGCCACCGCACTGACCCTCGCGGCCTGCAACGCCCCGCCCGCTTCGCCGTCCGTCAGCGCCTTGCCGGTGGCCCCGGAAATCGCTTCGGGGTATCGCACCGACCTGCACACCCAATACGCTGCCAGACACATGGCGGCAGCGGCCAACCCACTGGCAGCCGCTGCGGGACGGGAGATGCTGCGTCAGGGCGGCTCGGCAATTGATGCCGCCATCGCCATGCAAGCGGTGCTGACACTGGTTGAGCCGCAATCCTCGGGGATCGGTGGCGGCGCGTTGATCGTGCTCTGGGACGGCAAGGCCGTGCGCACCTACGACGGTCGCGAAACCGCACCCGCTGGCGCAACTGAAAAGCTCTTCCTGCAAGCCGACGGTAAACCCATGCCCTTCCCCGACGCTCAGATTGGTGGTCGTTCGGTCGGAACACCGGGGGTGTTGCGTGCATTGGAGCTGGCGCATAAGCAGCACGGCCGCCTTCCGTGGGCGAAGCTGTTCGAGCCGGCCATTGCCCTGGCGGAAAAGGGCTTTGCGATCTCGCCGCGCCTGCACACGATGATCGCCTCCGATCCGTTCCTGCCTCGCTCACCCGACATGGCTGCGTACTTCCTGAATGCCGATGGCAGCCCGAAAGCCGTTGGCACACTGCTGAAAAACCCGGCACTGGCCAAGGTCCTCAAGCGCGTTGCGGCAGAAGGTCCGAATGCGCTGTATCAAGGTCCGATTGCCCAGGAAATCGTCGCCAAGGTTCAAGGCAATTCCAACCCCGGCAGCCTGTCGCTGAACGACCTCAACGGCTACAGCGCCAAAGAGCGTGCCCCGCTGTGCACCGACTACAAGCGCTGGCAGGTGTGCGGCATGCCGCCGCCATCGTCGGGCGGGATCGCCGTGGCGCAGATCCTCGGCACCTTGCAGGCACTCGAAAGCTACGACAGTCGCTTCACTCTGGCGCGCCTGAAACCACTCAAGAGCAACAAACCGGCAGGTCTCGAACCCGCGCCTGAAGCCGTGCACCTGATCGCCGAAGCCGAGCGCCTGGCGTACGCCGACCGCGCGCAGTACGTCGCCGACTCGGACTTCGTGCCGGTCCCGGTCGCCGGCCTGGTCTCCCCCGCCTACCTGGCCAGCCGCGCAACGTTGATCAGCGATCGCAGCATGGGCAGCGCCAAACCCGGCACGCCACCGGGCATCCAGGTGGCCTACGCCCCAGACCGCTCACCACTGCGGATCTCTACCTCGCAAGTGGTGGCCGTCGACGATCAGGGCGGTGCCGTGTCGATGACCACCACCGTTGAAGCGGCCTTCGGCTCGCACCTGATGGTGCAGGGTTTCATGCTCAACAATCAGATGACCGACTTCTCGTTCATCCCCGAAGAAAACGGCCAACCCGTGGCCAACCGCGTCGAACCCGGCAAGCGCCCGCGCTCATCCATGGCGCCGACGCTGATCTTTGATCGTCAGAGCGGTGATCTGGTCGCGACACTCGGCTCGCCCGGTGGCTCGCAAATCATCGAGTACGTCGCCAAGTCGGTGGTCGGCCTGCTCGACTGGAACCTCGACCCACAAGCCGCCATCAGCTTGCCCAACTTCGGCAGCCGCAATGGCTCGACCGAACTGGAACAAGGCCAGTTCAGCCCGGCGCTGATTCAGGCCCTCAAGGACAAAGGGCATACCGTCAATCAAATCGACATGACCAGCGGCACCCAGGCCATCGTTCGGGTACGTGACGCGCAGGGCAAAGCCTCCTGGGCCGGCGGCGCCGATCCACGGCGTGAAGGTGAAGCGCTGGGGGATTGATCGGGACTGGAAACGAGAAAGGGCTTACCGCGAGGTAGGCCCTTATCAGGGCAACGACTATCGACTCGTCGTCGCCGTGGCCTACCGCTTTGGGGCTGTTTAGCACCCACCAGCAATACGACGCTATCGACGCCGATACCGTTGAAATGGAGTAACCCATGAATATTCGTCCGATTCACACCGAACAGGACTACCGTACGGCCCTCAAGGAAGTGTCTGCGCTATTCGACAACGAACCAGAACCAGGCACGCCTGAAGGTGACTACTTCGACGTCATGATCACCCTCATTCAAGCCTACGAAGCAAAGCAGTTCCCGGTTGACCTGCCCAACCCGATCGATGCGATCAAATTTCGCATGGAACAGTCGGGCTTGTCTGCCGCTGATCTTGCGCCAGCCATTGGCCGGACAAACAGAGTGTATGAGGTGCTGAACGGCAAACGCGCATTGACGCTGCCGATGATCTGGAAACTCCATGAGCTGTTCGGGATTCCAGCAGAGAGCCTGATCAAACCGGTCAGAAGCATTTGAACCGTGAATGGCTAGCTTCCGCTGGAAGGACATCCATTACCAACTCAGGCACTCACATACACCCACGCCTCGATCCCGGACGCCAGCACCACGCTGACTCGTTTGTAATCCGAGACTTCATAACTGTCAGCAGCCGCCAACTCCGCTGGCGTGATCCGGAACACCATACCGGGAATCGGCACACTGTCAGCGCCGCCGGGGCGCAGGATCGGATGGTGAGTCTTGCCGCTGGTGGCCAATACTTCGGGGTCGGTAATTTCGACCCAGGACTGCTCGTAACCGAGCATCTGATCCGCACTACCGGACAATTCGCGACCGAAGTTGGCGAGCTGCACGGCCTTGTCCTGCAGGGTTCCGTAGGAAAAAAGGTAGACCTGTGTATTGCTGGAATCGGTCATCAGCGAACCTCGTCTCTAAAAGTAGTGTTTCTTAACACGGCAAGCGGGACCGGTTAAAGACTCAGTTCCCGAGTAAAACGCAGATGGATCAATCAACCGGTTATCCGGCTGACAGTCAGCCTGCACCTGAGCTACCGTGTTCGCCACCGAACACCCGGTCACGAAGACTCACCCATGGGCAAGCAGAAAATCCTCACCGACTGGTTCCAGCGAGCCCCCGACTCGGGCGGGCTGGAGCGTATCGAGGCGTTTTTTTCGGGCCATGGTTACGACCTTCATCGTCACGACACCTATGCCATTGGCCGCACACTGTCCGGCGTGCAGAGTTTTCAGTATCGCGGCGGTTGGCGGCATAGCCTGCCGGGCGGGACCATGGTGTTGCACCCCGACGAAGTCCACGATGGCGAGGCCGGTACCGAGAATGGCTTCAAATACCGGATGCTTTACGTCGAGCCCGCACTGATCCAGCAGATGCTCGGCGGCCAGCCGTTGCCCTTTATCAAGACCGGTATTTCCACTGATCCACGCTTGTTCGCTGCGACCGAGGTCCTGTTGCAGAGTATCGATCGCCCCCTCGACCCGCTGGAGCAGCAGGATGCGCTGTTTGATCTGGCGCAGGCCATGAGTGCCGTATCGGGAGTACCCAGCCATCGTCAGAGTTTCGATTACCTGGCGGCAGAACGCGCTCGCGAATTCATGCACAGCGCCCTCGACCAATCGGTGACCCTGGATCAACTCGCCGAACACAGCGGGCGTGATCGCTGGAGTCTGTCGCGGGACTTTCGCTTGCTGTTCGGCACCAGCCCCTATCGCTACCTGACCATGCGCCGTCTGGACCTGGTGCGCTCGTTACTCATTCAAGGTGAATCGCTGACCAACGCTGCGCTGATCGCAGGCTTCAGCGATCAAAGCCACATGACCCGGCAGTTTGGCAAAACCTACGGTCTGTCACCCGCCCGCTGGATGAAAATGCACCGCCGCTGAGCCACGCACAATCGTGCAAGAAGTGCGCTACGCCGCAGCGCTACCGTGGGCTCACAATCACCAACGGGAGCCGTGCCATGCAGTCATATCAAAGCCTGAATTTTGCCAACAAGCTGGTGCAGATCAACGAACACTGGTCGCCGCGGGTCATCGCCGAAATGAACGACTACCAGTTCAAGGTGGTGAAGCTACTGGGAGATTTCATCTGGCACGACCATCAGGACACCGACGAAACGTTTATCGTCCTCGAAGGCCAACTGCGCATCGATTTTCGCGATGGTCAGGTGCTGGTGTCCCAAGGCGAAATGTACGTGGTGCCCAAGGGCGTCGAGCACAAGCCGTTTGCCGAACAAGAGGTCAAACTGCTGCTGATCGAACCCAAGGGCGTGCTCAATACCGGGAGCGAAGGTGGAGAGCGTACGGCGCTGAATGATCTTTGGATCTGACGAGGCTCAATCGAGCCGCGCTTACGTCGACAACTGATTGGCGAACTGCCCGACCGCGTTGACCACTTTCTGTGCGCCATCCTGGATCTCGACGATCACCGTGCCCGCCTCGGCGGCCAGTGCCAAACCCTGTTCGGCCTGGAGCTTGCCATCCGTCATCAACACCACGGCATCGCGCGCCATGTCCTGGTTCTGACGCACTACACCGACAATTTCGTCGGTGGCTTTGCTGGTGCGCGAAGCCAGTTGCCGGACCTCGTCCGCTACCACTGCAAAACCTCGGCCCTGCTCACCGGCACGGGCCGCTTCAATGGCGGCGTTGAGCGCCAGCAGGTTGGTCTGTTCGGCAATGCCGCTGATGGTTTTGACGATGGTGCCGATCACCAGCGACTGTTCGTTCAGCGCCTCGATGCCTTCGCCAGCCTGCTGCATGTGCCTGGCCAGTTCACGCATCACGTCCACCGCCTGAGTGACCACGGCGGTACCGCGTTGTGCACAGCTATCGGTCTGCAACGAGGTGCTGTAAGCGATGTTCGCCGCTTCGGCAACTGCTTGTTCCTGATTGACCTGATCGGTGATCACGGTGGCAAACTTGACCACTTTGTAGAGCTTTTCGTTGGCGTCGAGCACCGGGTTGTAGGACGCTTCGAGCCAGACTACTCGGCCATGGCTGTCGACACGCTTGAAGCGGTCGGCTATGAATTCGCCGGCGTTCAAGCGTCGCCAGAAGTCCTGATACGCGGAGCTGTTGTACTCCTCGGGCTCACAGAACATGCGGTGATGCTTGCCTTTGATCTGCGCCAGGCTGTAACCCATCCCGTTCAGGAACCGCTCGTTGGCCGCCAGCACATTGCCGTTGAGGTCGAATTCGATGACGGCTGTCGAACGAACCAACGCGCCGATCAGGTTCTCGTGTTCACGAGACGCTTCGATGGTGCGGGTCAGGTCACTGGAGTAAATCGAAAAGTGTTTGATCTGGCCGTCCGAACTACGAATCGGCTGGGCAATGGAGCGCAACCAGGCTTCTTCACCATTGCCTCTGAGCAGGCGCACGGCGCCCGCGAAGTGCTCGCCACGGGTCAGGGCGTTCTTGAAGCGCAGGTGAAACTCATCGGTTTTGACATGGCCCGGAACGATCTCTTCGATGTGCCGGCCAATCAGGTCATTGCCCTTGTAGAGCATTTCCTGGGCGAAATTCTGGTTAATCGAATGCACCCGCCCATCAGGGTCCAGGGTGAGCACGAGCATCTCGCTTTCCAGGCTTTCCTTCACTTGTTGAAGGCTGGAGAGTTCCTCGCGAAGAGCCGACAGCTCCTGCTTCAAACGTTTATTGAACATTGCGATGCACCGATGGGCAGGGTTGAGAGCGTCCTTCAGACTTACCATCGGCCTTACCCGGTTTTTCTGAAGAGCGTTGCCCGGTTGTCCTACAAAAATAGTTGGCATCTAGCCACCATGCGCCCGAAATACCTCAAGACCGGCGTTTTGAAGGGTGATTCAACACGCTATAGTCTGCGCTGCACCACCGCCACTCACAGGGGAATCGACACATGGATCAGTCACGCAAAGCGCTATTCGATGGCATCGCCCAACAGCTGGGGCACCGCTTCGACGGTGAAATGCGTATTGGCGGCAACTACGTGCCCGCGGTGCAAAACGGTGATGAGGTGTACATCAGCGGACAGATTCCACGCATTGAAAACACGGTAATGGTGGTGGGCCGGGTCGGTGCCGAGGTTTCTCTGGAACAAGGCCGGCATGCGGCGCAGATCTGCACGATGCGCGCATTGGCGATCCTCATGCAGTTGCTCGGCGACCTCGAACGCATCAAGAAGATCTTGCGGATTAACGTCTACGTGCAAAGCGCCGCCGATTTCACGCAACAAAGTGAAGTCGCCGACGGCGCATCGGAAGTGCTTTACCGGATCTTTGCCGAAGCCGGTGTTCACACACGGACCTCGGTGGGCGTGTACCAGTTGCCGAAAAACGCCTCGGTCGAAGTCGATATGATCGTCACGCTCGAGCCTGAACCGGCACCGCGTGGGTAAGACCAGCCTTACGACTGAAGTCTCAGGGACTGCAGGCCACGCCAGCCGCATGATCGACCCGTGGCAGGCGTGAGCCGAAGTACAGCGCTGCGCCAATCCCGACCGCCCCCATCACCGCGCAGAACATCACGCAGATCCATGGGCTCCACGGCATCAGGCCAATCAGCAACAACGGCGTGATACTGGCCCAAATGGCGTAGGCGATGTTGTAGGTGAAGGAAATCCCCGAGACACGAATCCGCGCCGGGAACAGATTGACCATCACCGACGGCACCGCGCCGACCACCCCGCAACCCAGACCGGCAATGGCGTAGGCCAGGCCAATCCAGTGTGCATCGCCAATCAGGCTGGTATAGAGCACGCCAATCCCCAACGGCAGCAGCAGGCTATAGAGCATTACCGTACGCCAGGCGCCGATGCGGTCGACGATCAACCCGGCGATCACGCAACCGACGTTCAGAAAGACGATGCCCAGACTGCTCAGGGCGAAAGTATGGCTGGCGGTCATGCCGAAGGTTTTTTGCATCATGGTCGGGGTGATGACGACGAAGGTCACCACCGCCGAGGTCAACACGCAGGTGAGAAGCACCGCCGGCAGCATTGCCAGCCGATGCTCACGCAATACTGTGCGCAGCGGCAGCTCGACATGCCGTTCGCGACTGGCCTGCATGGCCATGAACACCGGCGTTTCATTCAGCCAACGGCGCAGCCAGACACCAATTACCCCGAACACGCCACCTAACAGAAATGGATAACGCCAGGCGTAATCGAGGATCTCCGTCGGGGTGTAGACCTGCGCCAGCAAGGTCGCGGTCAACGCGCCGATCAAGTAACCAAAGGTCAATCCGGCCTGCAGGAAGCCCAGGGCATACCCCCGGTGCGCGGCCGGTGCGTGCTCGGCCACGAACACCCAGGCGCTAGGCACTTCACCGCCCACCGCCGCGCCCTGCAGCACTCGCAGGAGCAACAACAGCAACGGGGCGAAATAGCCGATCTGGGCGTAGGTCGGCATGATCCCGATCAGCAGGCACGGCAGCGCCATCATCAGGATGCTCAGACTGAAGACCTTCTTGCGCCCCAGCCGGTCAGCGAAGTGCGCCATCAGAATCCCGCCCAGCGGCCGCGCCAGGTAGCCGGTGACAAAAATCCCGAAACTTTGCAGCAAACGCAGCCACTCGGGCATTTCCGGAGGAAAGAACAACTGGCTGAGGGTCAGGGCGAAAAATACGAAGATGATGAAGTCGTAGATTTCCAGTGCCCCGCCGAGCGCCGCCAGGCCCAGGGTCTTGTAGTCAGACCGGGAGAACGGCGCAGGTCGAGTGGCAGCGGTGGCAGTCATGAAAACAGGCTCTGAAGTAGGCAAAAAAAATCACGGCGCCCATGGTCTACGCAAAAACGCGTTCGAACAACCCGTTAGACCATAGTCACACATCAGCAAAAGAGCACCGCAAAACCCTCTTGATTGATTTACTGTTTATGTCTGACCGCAAGGGCCCGCGCGGTCCGGTCCGCACCACAATAAACATAAAAATCGAGGTACTTCCGTGGCCGCTGCAATCGAAGATAGCCGCTCCGCCCGCTTTGCCCTGCATTGCTCGAACTTTGCCGAACGCTGGTTTCCCGACTCCTGGGTGTTTGCCGCGCTCGCGGTCATTATCGTTGCCGTAGCCACCATGATCATGGGCGCCAAGCCCACCGATGCCGCGATGGCCTTCGGTGACGGCTTCTGGAGCCTGATCCCGTTCACCATGCAAATGGCCTTCGTGGTGATCGGCGGCTATGTGGTCGCCAGCTCGCCACCGGCGGTGAAACTGATCGACCGCCTGGCGCGCATCCCGAAAAACGGTCGCTCGGCCGTGGCCTGGGTCGCCCTGATTTCCATGGTCGCATCATTGCTCAACTGGGGGCTGTCGCTGGTGTTTGGCGGTTTGCTGGTGCGTGCACTGGCGCGCCGTACCGATCTGCACATGGATTATCGCGCCGCCGGTGCCGCCGCTTACCTGGGGCTCGGCGCAGTCTGGGCGCTGGGACTGTCTTCGTCGGCAGCGCAGTTGCAGGCCAACCCGGCCAGTTTGCCGCCGTCGATCCTGTCGATCACCGGGATGATTCCATTCACCCAAACGATTTTCCTCTGGCAGTCCGGTGTGCTCTTGCTGGCGCTGATCGTGGTCTCGTTGATCATCGCCTATGCCACCGCCCCTGGCCCGAATTCCGCCCGTGACGCCACGGCCTGCGGCATCGACCCAAGCTTCAGCCTGCCGGCGCCACAGCCACGCACTCGCCCTGGTGAATGGCTGGAGTACAGCCCGATACTGACTATTTTGCTGGTGCTGCTGGCGGCCGGATGGCTGTTTCATGAGTTTTCGACCAAACCGGCGATCAGCGCGATCTCGGGCCTGAACACCTACAACTTCCTGTTCCTGATGCTTGGTGCTCTGCTGCACTGGCGCCCGCGCAGCTTCCTGGATGCGGTGGCCCGCGCGGTGCCGACCACCACGGGCGTGATGATCCAGTTCCCGCTGTACGGCTCCATCGCCGCACTGATGACCGTGGTCAAAGGTACCGACGGCCAGACCCTGGCGCACCACATCTCGACCTTCTTCGTCAGCATCGCGTCCCACGACACCTATGCCCTGCTGATGGGTGTGTACTCGGCGATCCTGGGTTTCTTCATTCCGTCCGGCGGCGGTAAATGGATTATCGAAGCGCCGTACGTGATGCAAGTCGCCAACGACCTTAAGTACCACCTGGGCTGGGCCGTACAGATCTACAACGCCGCCGAAGCCCTGCCCAACCTGATCAACCCGTTCTACATGCTGCCGCTGCTCGGCGTGCTCGGCTTGAAGGCGCGGGACCTGATCGGGTTTTCGTTCGTGCAACTGCTGGTGCACACGCCGCTGGTGCTGTTTCTGTTGTGGGCGCTGGGGACGACGCTGACGTATGTGGCGCCGGTGATGCCTTAGTAAAAAGGGGGCTGAAACCCTCTTGTCACCTCGCCGTCATATCTCGCTGCTAGCGTCCAGCCGAAATATACGGCAACACTTTTCCGCAAAACAGGATTCAGGATGAACGACGACAAAACCGGCAACGACGCACCTCCTCCAGCAGACGATAGCCCTGCCGACACCAGCCGTCGGCGCTTTCTGGGGGGCGTTGCCGTCCTGGGTGTCGGCGCAACACTGAGCGCGTGCGGCAACACTGGCGACACACCGGGCAAGCCGGAAGAGCGTCCACTGTCGCCTGCCGAGCTGGACAAGGCGTTGCGCGATCAGGTGAAAAACGTGGTGGTGATCTACGCCGAGAACCGCAGTTTCAATAACCTGTTCAGTGACTTCCCTGGCCTTGAAAAACCGTTGTCAGCGCTCAAGCCTGAGGATTATCAACAGCGCGACCGGGATGGCAGCCTGCTGGAAACCTTGCCGCCGGCCTGGGGTGGCGTGCTGCAGATCGGTCCGCAAACTCTTGATGGCGTGACCTATCCTCACGAAACCCAATTTCAGGAGCACTTGCCCAACGCCCCCTACGCCCTCAAAGGCCCGAATGGCGAAGACTTGCCGCTTGGCCTGGTGACACGGGATCTGTGGCATGTGTTCTATCAGAACCAGATGCAGATCAACGGCGGCAAGAACGACCGCTTTGTCGCCTGGGCCGACTCGGGCGGCTTGACCATGGGGCATTACGCCCAAAGCCGTTATTCCCTGCGTCTGTGGGACGTGGCCCGGGAATTCGTACTCTGCGATAACTTCTTCCAGGGTGCTTTCGGTGGCTCGTTTCTCAACCATCAATACCTGATCAGTGCTGCCGTGCCGTTTTACCCGGATGCCGCCAACTCGGTGGCCAAGGCGCAAATCGCTTCGCTGCAAAGCGATGACCCGCTCGACACGCGCCTCAAGCCGCTGGAGAAATCCCCGGCCAGCGCAATGAGCGGTCCACCGCAGTTCGGCCCCAGCGCCCTGACCCCGGATGGTTATGCGGTCAACACCATGGCCCCGCCTTATTGGCCGACCTGGATCCGCGACCCGGAACGCCCGGAATACGCCAAAGCCGATCTACCCAGCGTGCTGGTACCGCAAACCCACGAACACATCGGCGACAAGCTGTCGAAGAAGAACATCGACTGGGCCTGGTACGCCGGTGCCTGGCAGGCGACGCTGGACCAGTTCAAGGACTCGGGGGGCATTCCGAAGATCCCCAACTTCCAGTATCACCATCAGCCGTTCAACTACTTCAAGCAGTTGGGTCCGGAAAACCCGGCCGAACGCAGTAAACACCTGCGCGATGGCGGTCTGGGTGACGAGTCGACCACCAACCGGTTTTTTGCCGATGCCGAAGCCGGGAAGTTGCCGGCGGTGAGTTTCTACAAACCTCAGGGCAACCTGAACATGCACGCCGGTTATGCCGACGTGGCGTCCGGTGACCGGCATATCGTCCGTGCGCTGAAAGTACTGCGCGAAAGCCCGCAGTGGAAAAACATGGTGGTGGTGGTCACAGTCGACGAAAACGGCGGCTGGTGGGACCACATCGCGCCGCCGCAAGGTGATCGCTGGGGCCCAGGCACGCGGGTGCCGGCGCTGGTGGTGTCGCCGTTCGCCCGCAAAGGCACGGTGGATCACACGGTGTACGACACCGCGTCGATCCTGCGGCTGATCACCCGGGTGTTCCAGCTTGAGACACTCGACGGGATCAAGCAGCGCGATAGCGCAATGATTGCCCGGGGCCAGAAGCCCATGGGCGATTTGAGCAATGCGCTGCATTTCCCTGGCTGATTGTTGTTCTGTCTTGCGATCTTTTCGCGTGGGTACTAGACCTATCAACGCAAGTGGTTTCAGTATGTAACCGCCCTCGCTTTCGAGGACCCACGCTGAAAAGGATCTGAGCATGTTCAAACTCGCAGGATTGAGCCTCACCCTCGCCGCCCTTACCTTGAGTGCTACCGCCCACGCCGATACCGACCTGAAACTGGGCAGTACCGAACGGGTAACTCAGCTGTTTGCCTACCCCAACAACTGCAACGTGATTTGCTATCGCAACTGGACGCTGGAGCAAACGGTCGAGCACTACCTGACTCAAAGTGTTCAACGAGACGGCTACGCCACGGCAAAAGTCCAGGTAAAAACCGATAACAATCAACTCTACGCAAACATCAGCGGCGTACCAAAGGACTACGCAAAACCGTTGACTGCATTGCTCGATGCCGGGGATCTGGCCCACGCCGGCGCCAACAAGCTGAACGCCGACGACAAGTGGGCATACAACTGGTACCTGTTCCTGCCCTTGGGCATGGCGCTGGAAAACCGCAAAAGCGTCGAGCTGCTGCACTTTCCACCGGACTATTCGCTGACCCAGGCCCAGGACTACCTGGAATCGAAGACCACCGACCGCTGGGCCACGCTGTTGACCGCCAACGGTATCGCCGCCGGACAAACACCGGCCTACCAGACCATCATCGACATCGCGCCGATTGCCGCTCCGTCCACCGCCGGCAAGGACCTTGAAGGCGTCTACGGCTACTTCAAGGACTACCAGACCACCCTGGTCAAGCAATTCAGCCAGACCAGCAGCGGCGTGACCTTGCCGATGGTCGCGTTTGGTGCGCCGGTGCGCAACTGGGTCAAGGAACAGTATGGGCAGACCGTGGCCGTGTTGGGCCTGGCACAAATCATCCCGACCCCGGGCGTGAAGGTGCCGGTGCTGGGTTCCAACCACCCTAGCTACATCTGGTATGCGGCCGACCCGGCGAACTATAACGATGATCAGGCCAAGGCCGATGCCGTGGGTTTGAAGGTGATGGGCCAGGACTTGAGTGCGGCGTGCTGGCAAGCGGGTATGGGCAGCAAACCCGGCAGTGACCCGAGCGCACAACTCAACACTTGCACGCAAACCTGGCAAGTGGCCCAGAAAGAGAAAACCTGCGAGCTGTTCTACACCTCGATCCGCAATCTGACGCCCGAGCAAGCCGCAACCAAGTGTTCGGCCCCGGACATCAAACCCCAGCTGGACCAGTTGAAGGTGCCTGCACCCGCACTGGCTGCATCACACCTGTAATCCTGCGGGTATGCCAACTGCGTAAGCATTCGCTGACGCAGTTGGCAGCCTCTATCGCCTGTCAGATCTGACAGTAGACCCTCTGATTCATTTGCGAGACTCTTTAGGCGTACCCATGTGCTGCAGGGCTGGCAGGATCGCCAGCCTCCTGTGGTCGCAGCGCCCAATAAACAAGGATCGTTATGAAACCCCAGGTCAGCGACAAGGCAGCTACGCTGTCGAGCTGCATTTACCCGAACAAAGAACTCAGGGCCCGTCAGGGCTACCCCTCCAAAGCTCACTTCACGGTAATCCAGACGGACGATGGGCGCGGTGCGGCAATCACGGCACAGCGCAATTACCTGCGTATCAGTCGTATCTGTCGGGTATCGGGACTGCTGATGCATACCCGCCGTTTGCATACCCTGCAACTGGCGCCGGGTATTCACGTCTACGATCCGTTTTTTTCCGGGCTACTGCTGCATTCCTGCGACCCGAACGTCTTTCTCGACATGAGCGAGCTGTGGCTATGGGCGCTGAAGGACATCGCCCCCGGCACTGTGCTGTGCATGGACTACGCCAGCACTGAAGAGAAGCTGACGCGTCAGTTCGCCTGTCAGTGCGGCTCGCCCGATTGCCGTGGCTGGATCACCGGCTACGATGATCCGCCAAACGCCGAAGGCCAGAAGTTCTTGCAACACTGGCATCGACATAGCCTCTGATAAACGGAGGCTCAGCGTCGTTTACAAGGCACCGACCGGACGCAGACGGTATTGCGGCGGCAATTGCTCGAAACCGCTGATGGTCGCGTTCAGGCTCTTCCAGCGACCGTCCTTGATGCCATAGATGCAGCCGTGGACCGACAGGCTCTGCCCACGGTGCCAGGCATTTTGCACAATGCTGGTATGGCCGACGTTGGCCACTTGCTGGATGACGTTGAGTTCGCAGAGACGGTCGACCCGCTCTTCTTCAGTCGGCAATTGGCCAAGCTCTTCGCGGTGTTCGTAATAAAGATCGCGAATCGAGCGCAGCCAGCCGTCGATCAGGCCCAACTGGCGGTCCTGCATCGAGGCGCGCACACCGCCGCAACCGTAGTGGCCGGTGACCAGGATGTGTTTGACCTTGAGCACGTCCACCGCGTACTGAATCACCGACAGGCAGTTGAGGTCGGTGTGCAACACCACGTTGGCAACGTTACGGTGCACAAACAGGTCGCCAGGCAGCATGCCGACGATTTCGTTGGCCGGTACGCGTGCGTCGGAGCAACCGATCCACAGGTATTCAGGGGTTTGTTGGCGGGCCAGTTTGGCGAAAAACTCAGGATCTTCCTGATTGATCGCATCGGCCCAACGCGCGTTGTTATCAATCAGATCTTGTAATTCGTTCATGCTCTGAAGCCTCAAGAATGGTGCGTTGCTTTGACAGACAACCGCCCGTCGGGGTCACGCGGATGTTGCAGTAGCCGAACAGAAATGCCTTGGAATCTTTAAGGATAACGCCTGTCCACCCTATAAGGCCCCACATTATGAGGAATTTCCATGACTGATTCACGACGTCCTTATGGCGCGGTCCAGCCCGAGCCTATCGACGACAATGAAGACCGCATGGGTTCGATGCGCGAACTGGACTTCGATGAAGAAGAACCCGGCGAGACTATCGGTGGCCTGACCCGCGAGCATGAGCGCGAGCAACAAATGCCCACAGAACGCGTACGTGAAACAAGTATGACCGGGGACTCGGCCGATGATGAGGAGTCCACCGATGACGACATGAGCCCTGGAAACCTGATCCGTGAAGATGGCGCCCGCGACGCTCATGAGGCTGGAGAAGGCGAACAGGCTGATTGGGACTTGAGTATTGTCGATGAGGACGAGATCGGCGGCGGCTACGGGCTGGATGAGGCTGAACTGGCGGAGCGCGATCCGATTGATGGCAATCGGTAGGCTCAATCCACCAACGTGCAGGCCATCACCACCGCATCTTCACGCCCACCGACTGCCGGGTAGTAATCGCGGCGGCGACCGATTTCATTGAAACCATAACGCTCATACAGACGGAACGCCGCCTGATTGCTGTCGCGCACTTCCAGGAAACATTCCCGGGCTTTGGCTTCATAAGCACGGGACATCAAGTGCTCAAGCAGCCTCAAACCCAGCCCGCGCCCCTGGTTTTCCGGCTTGACCGTGATGTTCAGCAGATGCGCCTCATCGAGGATGATCTGCACGACGCCGTGGCCAACCTGTTGCTGTCCTTCGAACATCAGCCATATCTGGTATTTGCCCAGGCCATCAAGAAAAATCCCACGGGTCCAGGGATGGCTGAACGCCGCGTATTCGATTTTCAGTACAGCGTCCAAATCCGCTTCAGTCATCGGGCGGAACGATACAGCGTCACTCATTCGATTCTTTCCAACGCGCCATCAGCCGACGCATGGCTTGCCAGGCATCAGCCTTACGCTGTGGCTCTTCCATTAATAATTCCAGGCCAGGTAGCGCCCAGACCGACCCCAGGCCTTCAACCTGAAGTTCGCGGTTGTAGGCTTCAGCATTTGCCTCACCGGCAAAACGCACCGCCGGCAGTCCGATCAACCACAGGCATACACAAGGCGCGTCTTCCAGGCGAGCCGAAAGGAACCCCTGAACGAAATCACGGGCTGCCTCCGGGCCTTGATCCATGGTTCCGCGTGCCAGCAGCGGCCAGCGAACCGGTTCGCCGACAATTTGCGGGCTGTCCGGCAGACCGGCGGCGCGCAGCATGTCCTTGAGCAACAAATAGGCCGGATCGCGAGTCTGGAACGCACCGCCTGTGGGTAACTCCACCAGCAGCAGGCAACGGCCGGCACGCAGCAATTGCAAGGCAAAACGCGGCGGTGGCACGTGCGGCGCCTTGGCCACGACGGGTGCGTCTTCGGCGTCCTCGACCGGCTTGCTCGTTGGGCGAGCGACCGAAGGCGTTGGACGCGGCACTTCGACCTTGACCCGCTCGGCCGGCTTGGCCACAGGCTCTGCAGCAGCTTTCGCGACCTGAGCCGGCGCAATCGGCGTCTCGACCAACGGCTCTGGCGCTTCCAGCAGCTCAGGCCGCGACGGCGCGGCAAAGGGCAATTCGGTGCGCGGCAGCCAGTTGACCACCTGCATGGCGGTCAAATAGGCGCGGCGACGGGACTCGATAAGCAAGGGTCGGCCACTTGTGGATAACGGATAGTGCAGGGATTCTACCGCCCTTCGCTCAAGATCGCCCGCAGTTGATCGATAGAAAAGCGACTGTCCGTCCCATCGATCCCTCGAGAGTGATTCCCATCGCACGTGATGCAGTACAATCGCTGCTTTTAATCGCCAACCAGCCGGCCATTCCAATGATCGAACCCAAGCGCGTCTTGCGCGCCCTCGCCGAACACTGGGCACTTCTGGAGCCTTTGTGCGAGCACTTCGACCAAGGCACCCTGAGCCTCAACGAACTGCGTTCACAGCTGGCCGCCCAGCAACTGGACAGCACGCCACAGGACATCACCAGCCTGCTGGACGTGTGGATCCGCCTCGACATTCTGGTTCCGGTGGCCAAAAGCCCGAACCGTTTTGAACTGAACGCGCAGATTCACGACTTCCTCGCCTATCTGCGCCGCGAGCACCGTCTGGGCCTGTGCCTGGAAATCGAAGCCTACCTGCGCCATCTGGAGCGGTTGGCCGGTTACATTCAGGACGCCTTCGACATCCGTGACGGCAACGATCTGGCACGCCAGCTGCGCTTGCTCGACATGCGCGTACGCGACGTCCTGAAGAAACTCGCCAACGACGAACAGGCCCTGGTGGCCGTCGCCGAACGGGCCAAGACCAGCGACCGGCAGATCCCGTTGCGTCAGCGTTATGCCGAAGTGCTGGCGACGTGGGACGAATACGTCGAGCCGATGATTCAGTTGGTCAACGCCGACGGCGCCTTCGAGCAAGGCGTGCGCAAGGTTGAAAACGTGCTGCTGCGCATGCTCAGCGAGCAACAGCGCCTCGGCCACCTGGTCGACGACGACATGCTGTTGCGCACCCACGCGCGCATCCTCGAAATGCAGACCAGCGCCCAACTGACCTTGCGTCATGCTCGCGAGCTGTTGCTGCCGCTGCGCGAAGAGGCCCGTCGGCACAACGCCGTGACCCGTGGCGCGGCGCTGGCCCTGTCGATGATCCGCCGCAAGGGCATCGACGCAGTGCCGCAAGCGGCAATGCCGATGTTCACCCGACCGCAAAGTACCTTTCTCGGCAGCGCCAGTCAGGTCGAAGCCTACGTTTATGCACTGGCGCGTTTCGAGCCAAAACCGGCGCGTTTCCCCAAGGCCCACAAAACCCAAAAAGGCGAAGCCCCACGGGCACCGCGCACCGTTCGGGAAATGCTCGAACGCTGCGAAGACGCGCTGCCGATGCCGGACTTGATGACCTGGCTGCTGGAACAGGAACCGGACGGCGCGACCGACGAGTTGCTGTACTGGTTCTCCCGTCTGTCGCGGGAAAAACGCTTCAAGCGCGAGCGCCTGGAACGCCGCGATTACCACACTCACGAGCACCAGGTCAGCCTGCGCTCCTTCGCCCTGCTCTCGGCCCGCGATGACGCGCCCGAGAATTCTGCGAGCACTCCTCATGCATCTTGATCTATCCGAACTGTCTCAGCTGGCGCCGATCTTTCGCGAGCTGTTCAAGGGCTACCACGTCAGCCGTCGCGATCCTGAACTCTACGCGCAGCTGTCGAACTTTCAGGACCAGTACCGCACGCTGTTCAAGGCCCTGGGGTTTGAACTGGTCTGCGACACCCGTGGCTTCTACTACTTTGTGCCGGACCTCGCCGCCGCGGCGGTGAACAAGACCGCCCAGCGCCTGGCACTGTTCACCTTCATCCTTGTCGAGCATCTGGCCGACCAGGGCCGCGATCCGATTGCCGTGCTCGATGGTGGCAGCCTCGGTCGCGATGAACTGCCGTCGTTGCTGGAAAAATACCGCGACCTGTTCATTCAGGCCGAAGTACAGACCGTCGAAGAACTCGAAGAAAAGATCATGCGCCGCATGACCCAGCTCGGGTTCGCCAGCGAAGAGAACGGCATCTACCGTTTCCTGCCGCCGATGCACCGTTTCCTCGACGTTTGCCTCTCGGTCCAGCAGGACCGTGACCTGGCCGCCAGCCTGCACAGTGTGCTGCCGTTGCCGGCGCCGGTGCTGATCGATGACGACAGCGACGAAAAACTGCTGCAAACCGATGACCCGCTCGACCTTAGCGATTTCGCTGAAGAAAGCGAAGAAGACGCCCTGGCCCGTGCCATTGCCGAAGAACAGGAGCTCGACGCATGAGCAAGGAACGCTACGGCATTCGCCGCTTTGCCCTTTTGAACACCGCCGGTTACAGCCTCGGTCTGTTCCCGCTGGAAGAGCCGCTGTCGGTCTACGGCGCGAACAACCTTGGTAAATCCGCCTCGATCAACGCCTTGCAGTTCCCGATCCTGGCGCGCATGTCGGACATGAGCTTCGGCAAGTACAGCCTGGAACAGTCGCGGCGTTTCTATTTCGCCACCGACACCAGTTACATTCTGGTCGAAGTCGCCCTGCCCCACGGCCCCCACGTGATTGGTGTGGTCGGACGTGGCCCGGGCGGTGGTTTCGGTCACCAGTTCTTCGCCTACGCCGGCAAACTGGACCTGTCCCATTACCAGAAAAACGATACCTGCCTGCGCCAGAAAGAGCTGTTCACCAACCTTGAACGCGAAGGCCTGAAAGCCTACGAGCTCAAGCCTGATGAACTGCGTCGCTTGCTGGTCGGTGGTCACACGTCGGTCCCGCTGGACCTGACACTGATCCCGCTGCGCTCCACCAGCGAGCAGAGCCTGAAAACCTTCCGTGCACTGTTCATCAACCTGCTGCACATGCGCGAAATCACTGCGGCCAAGCTCAAGCAACTGTTCCTCGATGCCTTCGAACACAGCCTGCGTTCCGGTAGCGTCGATTACATCGCCGCGTGCGAAGAAGCCTTCCGCGACGTGCGCCGCATGGAGCAGGACTACAACTCGCTGGTCACCGCCGGTCCGTTGGTCGAAGCGCTTGCTGCCGGCGTTACCCAGCGCAACATCCTGCGCGGCAAGTTGCACCGCATCTCACCGTTGCTCGACTCGTTGCTCGGCACCTGGTCGGACTACGCCAGCGCGCGCAAGGAAGAGCTGACGATTCAGGCCGAGCACTACCGCAACGAGCAGGACGCGCTGCAAAACGATCAGCGCGGCGGTACTCAGGAACTGATGCGCCTGGAGCGCGAAATCACCGGCATCCAGCGCTGGCTCGGCGAATTGTCGGTGCTCAAGCATCGCTTCGCCCTGGTCGATGACGTCAAGGTGCTTGAGCAGCAACTGCTCGCCGCCAAGGACGCGCACGATGAACTGGCCGGTGCGCTGGCGCAGTCCCGCCAATTCAGCGCCGAAGACCTCGAAGAGCGTCTGCGGGATCTGGAAAAGCGCCTGAAGTCGGTCAAGCAGCAACTCGATCACGCCGACAACAACAGCTACGCCCGCTTGCGCGAAGAGTTCTCGCAACAGGACGTCGAACGCCTGATGCGTCTGTTCAACAGTGCGTTGTTCAGCTTGCCGCTGGGCGAACATGGGATTGCCCTGGACGAAGACGGCCAGTGGGTGAAATCCATGGAGCTGATCCTCGACAGTTTCAAAGGCGAGCGTTTCGAAGCGCCGGGCCTGTCCATCGACCTGTCACACATCGAGCCGCCGGCCCTGCAAGCCTTGGCCGACCGCGCCGCGCTGCGTGATCAGAAAGAGCGTCTGGACAAAGAGCTCAAGCAACTGAAAACCCAAGCGGCCGTCGCGGCGGACCGCGCGGCCAGCAAGACCCAGACCGAAGCGCTCTACCAGCAAGTGCTGGATGCGCAAAAAGCCCTGGAAGACTTCCGCCGCTCGCAAACCCTGAGCGCCGAAGAAGGCGACAAACTGGAACAACTGGCGCAGATGGAAGCCGCACAGGACGAGTTGAAGCGTTCCAGCGATGCCTTCACCGAACGCGTCCAGCAACTGTCGGCCAAGCTGCAACTGGTCGGCCGGCAGATCGGCGACATGGAAGCCAAGCAACGCACCCTCGACGATGCCCTGCGCCGCCGTCAGCTGTTGCCGGCAGACCTGCCGTTCGGTACGCCGTTCATGGACCCGATCGACGATTCGATGGATAACCTGCTGCCGCTGCTCAATGACTACCAGGACAGCTGGCAAGGTTTGCTGCGTGTCGACGGGCAGATCGAAGCGCTTTACGCGCAGGTTCGCCTCAAGGGCGTGGCCAAGTTCGATAGTGAAGACGATGTCGAGCGTCGCCTGCAATTGCTGATCAACGCTTACGCGCACCGCACCGACGAAGCCCTGACCCTGGGCAAGGCCCGCCGTGCAGCGGTGACCGACATCGCCCGGACCCTGCGCAACATTCGCAGCGACTACGACAGCCTTGAACACCAACTGGCGCTGTTCAACCGCGAGATCAACAAACGTCAGGTCTCCAACCTGCAAAGCTTCCGCATCGTGCTGGCGCCGAACAAGGAAGCCCTCAAGCATATCGACCAGATCATCCACAGCGCCGGTCAATATGAGGAAGGCGAAACCCTGTCGGTGTTCGACCTGAGTCAAAGCGCCGATCAGGACAACAAGAACGAAGAAGCCAAGGAATACCTGGCGCGGTTGGTGGCGGCGAACCACAACCAGTTGGGCCTGAAGGACCTGTTCGAGCTGGCGTTCGAAATCACCAAGGTCAACGGTCAGCCGGTGATTCATACCGACATTGATGGCGCGGCGTCCAACGGCACCACCATGACCATCAAGGCGCTGACCAACATGTACTTGTTGCTGCACTTGATGGACCGTGACCAGGCCGGGCGTGTGCGCTTGCCGTACTACCTCGACGAGGCCGCGGACATCGACGAGAAAAACCAGGCCGCCTTGCTGGAAACCAGCTTGCAGCTGGGCTTCGTGCCGATCCTCGCCAGTGTGAAGCCGCAGGTCTGCGCCAGTGTCGCCATCGACCTGGAAGGCGGTAGCGGGCCGCAGGGTATCTACATTGACGAGGCGGACTGGAAGTACATTCGCCGGCATGACGAGGTGAAGGCGACAGTCAACGTTGAGTCGACCGAACCGGAGCTGGACGAGGTCTGATCCTTTCACCGGCGTCGTAACGAAAAAGGCCGCGATCCAATGGATCGCGGCCTTTTTTATGGTTGCCGTTGCGAGTTATTTACCGAGGGAAATCTTCGGCGCCCAGGTCAGCCATTCATCTTCGAACTTGTCGAACAGCGGGAAGGTCTGCTCGGGCCGTGCCGGACTGCCCATGCGATCTCCTTCCGGAGTAGCGAACGCGATGCCGCCTTGGATCAGCGTCTCCAGCGACTCGGTCCGCACCGTTGCGCCTTTGAACAGGCCGAAGTCCAGGCCAAAGCCGCTGGTGTTCCAGAAACGTGTTCCGCTGCGTACCAACGGCGCGTATTTCGGCTCGATCAGGATGTGGACCAACACGCGATCCGCCGTTTGACCCAGTTCATAGCCGGTGACTTTACCGACGGTAATTTCACGATAAGTCACCGGCACGCCGGTTTTCAGCGAACCACGGCGAGCGGCGCTCAACACCAGACTCAGACCGGCCTCTTCCTTGGCAGACTCCGGAGGATTGGCCAGCGCCACGAAGCTCTTCTGTGGCCCAAGGTTTTTCGCAGCGGGCTGAACCTCGATGTATTGCCCGGTGACCAGGGTTTCCAGGTTGGACGTTTTGATCAGGCCCAGCTCCGGCTTGACCACCCAGAACTGGCTGCCGACTCGAGCAATGCGCTCCGGCACTTCGGTGATCCGTGCGGTGAGCAGCACCGATTGCAGATCATCACTGAGGTCGACGTTTTCTACCTTGCCGACATCCAGACCTTTGAAGCGAATCGGCGTGCCGGTGCGCAAACCGTCGGCACGATCGACCTTGATCGTGACCACGGCGCCTTTCTGGCTCGCCTCCTCGCGGCTGGCGAACAAACGGAAACGTGGAATCCGCTTCTGCAATGGCGCTGTAGCTTTCGGTGTTTCGAACGCAATACCGCCGGCCATCAGGCTTTGCAGGGATTCGCTTTTGACCTGAATCCCGCCGGTGAGGCCACCGGTCAGGGTAATTCCGCTGGCGTTCCAGAATCGCGTCGAGGCGTTGACCAGCCCTTCGTACTCTTTCTCAATGTGGACACCGATGACCAACTGCTTTTTGGTGTGTGAGAACTGATAGCTCTGTACCGATCCGACCTTGACCTGCTTGTAGAGAATCGGACTCCCGACTTCCAGCGAACCGAGGTTTTCGGTGAACAGCACCAGGTGCAGACCTGGAGAACGCAGATCCAGCGGCGGCGGCTTCGGCCGGGCCTCGAATTCGCGTTGCGGCGCGCCGCCCTTGTCGCCAGGGCGCACGGCAATGTAGTTACCTTTGACCAACGCCTCCAACCCGGTGATCCCCGCCAGCGAGATTGACGGTTTGACCACCCAGAACTGGGTCCCGGTCACCAGGTAATCTTCGGCGAGCGGGTCCAGGGTCAGCTCGACTGTCGCGCTGGACAAGTCCGGGTCGATCTTGAGCGCTTTCAGGTTACCGACCTGAATACCTTTGTACATCACGGGTGTGCGGCCGGCCTGCAAGCCTTCGAAATCGCTGAGTTTCACTTTGACGCGAATACCGGCCTGAGCGGCGTCGAAGTCTTCATAGAGACGAAACGGCAGGCTCGGATCGGTGGGTGGGCTGTCTTTGCGGTTGTCCGGCGTGGCGAAGGCAATACCGCCTGCGACGATACTGGCCAGCGACTCGCTGCGCACCTTCACGCCGGACAGGTTGGCATCGATGCTGATCCCGCTGGCATTCCAAAAACGCGTATGTTTGCGCACCAGGTTGGCGTAGGTGGGTTCGATAAAGACTTTGATCTCGACGGTGCTCTGGTCTTCGGACAGCAGGTAGCTTTTCACCTGGCCGACCTGGATCTGCTTATAGAACACCGGACTGCCGCGGTTCAGGGAGCCCAGACGGTCGGCTTTGATGGTCAGGTGCAAGCCAGGCTTGAAGTCAGACAGCGGCGGCTCTTTGGTCAAGGCGGTGAACTTGCGGCTTGGCTCACCTTCACCCGGACTGATTGCCACATAGTTACCGGAGACCAGCGTTTCCAGACCAGTAATCCCGGCCAGGGTGACGCTCGGCTTAACCAGCCAGAAACGAGTACTGGTCTTGAGGTATTGCTCGACATCCTTGTTCATCTCGATGGTGGCGATAACCCCACGGGTTTTCCCCTCGTCATCCAGCGTCAGGCTTTTTACCTTTCCGACCGGCATACCTTTGTAGACAACTTCGGTCTTGTTGGCCTGAATGCCTTCGCCACTTTCAAAGCGAACCTGAACTTCAATGCCGGTCTCATTGTAGGCACGCCAGCCTAACCATCCGCCAATCATCAAGGCGATCAAAGGCAAAACCCAAATGGCCGACCAGTTCGAAGCCGGTCGAGTTTTAGCTTTAGGCAAATCAGTCATGGTCGTCGTCCGACTCCGTGTTATCCCAAATCAGTCGGGGATCGAAAGTTACTGCAGCAAGCATTGTCAAAATCACCACACTGGCGAAGGCCACCGCACCGAGATTCGCCTCGATACTGGCAAGTCGACCAAAGTTCACCACTGCCACCAAAATGGCAATCACGAAAATATCCAGCATTGACCAACGACCAATGAACTCGATAAACCGATACATCACGATGCGTTGCCGTGCGGATAAAGGCTGACGCCGTTGCACCGAAAACAACAACAATGCGATGCCCACCAATTTGAAGGTCGGCACCAGAATACTGGCGACAAACACTACAGCAGCAATCGGAAACATCCCGTGCTGAACCAAGGTGATCACGCCGGACATGATGGTATCGCCTTCACCCTGCCCTAATGTGCTGACGGTCATGATCGGCAACACATTAGCGGGTATATAGAGAATCGCCGCGGTAATCAGCAACGCCCAGGTACGCATCAAACTATTGGGGCGACGTGCATGAACCAGCGCCCCACAGCGGGTGCATGTCTGCTCGTCGGTGTCCGGTTCCTGTTTGTTGAGCTCATGGCATTCGATACAAATCAGAATGCCTGCATCAATTGCCCGCATGAGCATCCTCTCCTGACAACGCTTGCCAGATCTGATGAGGCGACATCACTACCTCAAGTAAAACCTGCACCAATAGCAAACTGATAAAGCACACCAGACCCAAACCAACCGTTATCGACGCGAGGTCAGCCAGTTTGACGATGGCCACCAGCACGCCCATCAAATAAACCTCAAGCATTCCCCAATCACGTAGATGGTGATAAATGCGATAGAGCAGCAAGCCATAGCTGCGCCCTATATCAAAACGAACGCTCAGCAAAACCAACAACTGACAGAGCAACTTGAGCAGCGGGATTCCCATGCTGCACAGAAACACCACCACTGCCACGCCTTGCATCCCGGTATCGAACAGGCCAACGACGCCACTCCAGACAGTGTCGTGCGACGATTGTCCGAGTAAATGGAGTTGCATGATGGGTAAAAAGTTCGCCGGAACGTACAGCAGTAGCGCGGCGATCACTAAGGCGAGGCTACGCTCCACGACATTGTGCCGGTGGGCGTAGAGCTCATAACCACAGCGCGGACAGAGGGCTTTCTCGCCATGAGCGAGTTGCGGCTTGCGCATCAGCAAGTCGCACTCATGACACGCCACCAAGTCGTCCAGCGGTAAATCTGACAGCCCAGGGGCGTCAACCGGATCTGGCATAAAGGGCTCGGGTTCTGAAAATGACCGGACTATTCTAGTGTTCTGGCCGAGAAATAACTGTGCAAATTTGTCCGGATTCCGGAATCAACTTTCTCGCAGGCAAAACAAAACCCCAACTGCTTTCGCAATTGGGGTTTCGGAATTTAATCTTGACGATGACCTACTCTCACATGGGGAAACCCCACACTACCATCGGCGATGCATCGTTTCACTGCTGAGTTCGGGATGGG